>JAAOZY010000295.1 GCA_012274205.1 Betaproteobacteria bacterium | reverse complement strand
TCTAGGAAACGCAGACATGAGTACAGGTACCGTCAAGTGGTTCAACGACGCCAAGGGTTTCGGTTTCATCACCCCCGACGGCGGCGGCAAGGATCTTTTCGCGCACTTCTCGGCGATCCAGGGCAACGGCTTCAAGAGCCTGCAGGAAAACCAGAAGGTGAGCTTCGACATCACCGCCGGCCAGAAAGGCGATCAGGCGATCAATATTAAGCCGGTCGAGTAATAGACCGGATTGAGTGAAAAAAGCCCGGGCAACCGGGCTTTTTTTTCGTCCGCGCCGCCCAAGCCGGATGCCGCGCTCTGCTCCTGCGGCCGCGGCGCTACGCCAGCCGCACGCAATCGACGTGATAGCGTCCGTCCTCACCTTTCACCAGGCCGTGGATATCGGTCTCGAATCCGGGGAAGCGCGTGTTGAAGTCGCGCGCGAACTGCAGGTAGCGCACGATGGTGGAATTGAACCGTTCGCCCGGGATCAGCAGCGGAATGCCGGGTGGATAGGGGGTGACCAGAACGCTGGTGACGCGGCCCTCCAGCTTGTCGATTTCGACCCGGTCGATCTCGTGGTGCGCCATGGCCGCAAACGCATCCGAGGGCTTCATCGCCGGCTGCATGTCCGACAGATACATCTCCGTGGTCACGCGCGCCACGTCGTTCGCCCGATACATGCCGTGGATCTGTTCGCACAGGTCGCGCAGGCCCAATTTCTCGTAGCGCGGGTGTTTCTGACAGAATTCCGGCAGCGCGCGCCAGACCGGCTGATTCTTGTCGTAATCGTCCTTGAATTGCTGCAGCGCCGTCACCAGCGTGTTCCACCGGCCCTTGGTGATGCCGATCGTGAACATGATGAAAAATGAATACAGCCCGGTCTTCTCCACGATCACGCCGTGCTCGGCCAGATACTTGGTGACGATGGCCGCCGGAATGCCTGCCTTGGCGAACTTGCCCGACACATCGAGGCCCGGGGTGATGACCGTGGCCTTGATCGGGTCGAGCATGTTGAAGCCCGATGCAAGATCGCCGAAGCCGTGCCATTTGTCATTGGCCTTGAGCACCCAGTCCTCGCGCGAGCCTATGCCTTCGGCGACGATTTTCTCCGGCCCCCATACCTTGAACCACCAGTCCTTGCCCCATTCGGCATCGACCTTGCGCATGGCGCGGCGGAAATCGAGCGCCTCCAGGATCGACTCCTCCACCAGCGCCGTGCCGCCGGGCGGCTCCATCATCGCCGCCGCCACGTCGCAGGACGCGATGATGGCGTACTGCGGCGAGGTCGAGGTGTGCATGAGATAGGCCTCGTTGAAAGCGTGGCGGTCGAGTTTCTGCGTCTGTGATTCCTGTACCAGGATTTGCGACGCCTGCGAAATGCCCGCGAGCAGCTTGTGCGTGGAATGCGTGGCAAAAATGATCGAATCCTTGGTGCGCGGGCGATCGCGGCCGATGGCGTGCATGTTCTTGTAGAACTCGTGGAACGTCGCATGCGGCAGCCAGGCCTCGTCGAAATGCAGCGTGTCGATGGAGGAGTTCAGGGTCTGCTTCAGCATCTCGACGTTGTAGACCACGCCGTCGTAGGTGCTCTGGGTGATGGTGAGGATGCGCGGCTTCTTGCGCTTTGCCGCGCGTGCGAACGGATTGGCCTCGATCTTCTTCTTGATGTTCTCCGGGCTGAACTCCGACAGCGGGATCGGCCCGATGATGCCCAGATGATTGCGCGTAGGCGTGAGGAACACCGGGATCGCGCCGGTCATGGTGATCGCGTGCAGGATGGAAACGTGGCAGTTGCGGTCCACCACGACGATGTCGTCGGGCGCGACGTTCGCGTGCCATACCATCTTGTTCGAGGTCGAGGTGCCGTTGGTGACGAAGAAGCAATGGTCGGCGCCGAAGATGCGCGCCGCGTTGCGCTCGGAGGCTGCGACCGGGCCGGTGTGGTCGAGCAGCTGGCCCAGTTCGTCCACCGCGTTGCAGACGTCGGCGCGCAGCATGTTTTCGCCGAAGAACTGGTGGAACATCTGCCCCACCGGACTTTTCAGGAACGCGACGCCGCCCGAATGCCCCGGGCAATGCCAGGAGTACGAGCCGTCCTGCGCGTAGTGCACCAGCGCGCGGAAAAACGGCGGCGACAGCCCGTCGAGATAGGCGCGCGCCTCGCGGATGATGTGGCGCGCGACGAACTCCGGCGTGTCCTCGAACATATGGATGAAGCCGTGCAGTTCGCGCAGGATGTCGTTGGGCACGTGGCGCGAGGTGCGCGTTTCGCCGTAGAGGTAGATCGGGATATCGGCGTTGCGAAAGCGGATCTCGTCGATGAACGTGCGCAGGTTCAGCACCGCCGGGTCGAGCTCCGGCCCCGGCGTGAACTCCTCGTCGTCGATCGACAGGATGAACGCCGAAGCGCGGCTCTGCTGCTGCGCGAATTGGGACAGGTCGCCGTAGCTCGTCACCCCCAGCACCTCCATGCCCTCCTCCTCCATCGCCTTGGCCAGGGCGCGGATGCCCAGGCCGCTGGTGTTCTCGGAGCGGAAATCTTCGTCGATGATGACGATGGGGAAGCGGAATTTCATGCGGTTCTCCGTGATTCGGAAAGGCTAAGCGCCTGCACTGCAGGCATCGGGCTCACGCTGGGTTCAGTCGCGCAAGTTCGGACGGGCAGACGCCCGCGTCCGTGTCCGGACTGGAGCGCGGAGAGTAGGGGTACAGCAAGAAATGCCCGGGGCACCGTTGCCGGCCCGTTCCGGGGCCGGGGAATTTTCCAGCGCGCTGCTGCGCGCGGGGAGCAACACTTGCGCAGCGCCGCAAACCGCCGGCGCGCTACGGTGCCGCGTATTCACTAGGACATCGGCGCGCACAGGACGAAGCACTCGTCTGCGGGCCGGCAAGAAGGGCGGCTGAGGCTGCTATTCACTGTGGCGCGGGAACCCCGGGTAATTTTGGCCGGATTATACGCCGCGTCGCCGCCGGCGCAATAGCGAATGTCCCTGCCGGCGCGCCATCGGGACACGCGCGGCGCCGTGGGCCATGCGCCGTTCGCTGTGCGTGCGCAACTCGGCCGCACGCCAATGCCGGATTAAGCGCACAATGCCGGACGGCGCCGGCAACCCGCGCAGCGGCTGAAAGGGCTTTATGCAGAAGATCGAATTTTCCCTGAATCGCGAATTCGTCCAGCTGAACCAGCTGCTCAAGCTGACCGGCCTGTGCGACAGCGGCGGCGCGGGCAAGGCGCTGGTGGCCGGCGGCACGATCCTGGTGGACGGGAACGTGGAACTGCGCAAGACCTGCAAGATCCGTGTGGGTCAGGTGGTCACGCTTGGCGATGTCGAAATCAGCGTGGCGGCCGCAGGCGAGATGCCGCCGGGCTGAGCCCGGTCGACGCGGCCCGATACGATAGATTCAGATTTTTGGCAGGGTGACGCCCTGCTGTCCCTGATACTTCCCGCCGCGGTCCTTGTACGAGGTCTCGCACACCTCGTCGGACTCGAAGAACACCACCTGCGCCACGCCTTCATTGGCGTAGATCTTGGCCGGCAGCGGCGTGGTATTGGAGAATTCCAGGGTCACGTAGCCTTCCCACTCCGGCTCGAACGGCGTCACGTTGACGATGACACCGCAGCGCGCATAGGTCGATTTTCCCAGGCACACGGTCAGCACGTTGCGCGGAATGCGGAAATACTCGACCGTGCGCGCCAGCGCAAACGAGTTCGGCGGGATGATGCAGACATCGCCCTTGAAATCGACGAAGGATTTTTCGTCGAAATTCTTCGGATCGACGATGGTCGAGTTGATGTTGGTGAAAATCTTGAAATCGTCCGAGCAGCGAATGTCGTAGCCGTAGCTCGAGGTGCCGTAGGACACGATCTTGTGTCCGTTCGCCTCGCGCACCTGCCCCGGCTCGAACGGCTCGATCATCTTGTGCTCCGCCGCCATGCGGCGGATCCACTTGTCGGATTTGATGGTCATGCGGGTTGCACCATTGAGCGCATCAATATCCGCTACGTATTTTGGATCACGATATTGGGGAATTTGGAGCTCATGTCCTTTGCCTGTTCCGAGATTTTCACCGCGATGCGGCGCGCGATCCGGCGGTAGACCTCGGCGATCGGCCCATCCGGGTCGGACACCACGGTCGGCTTGCCCGAATCGGTCTGCTCGCGGATGCCCATGTCCAGCGGCAGCGAGCCGAGCAGCTCGGTACCGAAGTCCTTGCACATCTTTTCCGCACCGCCGCTGCCGAAAATGTGCTCCTCGTGGCCGCAGTTGGAGCAGATGTGGGTGCTCATGTTCTCGACGATGCCGATGATGGGGATGCCAACCTTCTCGAACATCTTCAGGCCCTTTCGCGCATCGATCAGGGCGATGTCCTGCGGCGTGGTCACGATCACCGCGCCCGTAACCGGCACCTTCTGCGCCAGCGTCAGCTGGATGTCACCGGTGCCCGGCGGCAAATCGACCACCAGGTAGTCAATGCCCTGCCAGCGCGTGTCCTTGAGCAGCTGCTCCAGCGCCTGCGTCACCATCGGGCCGCGCCAGACCATGGGCGTGTCGACTTCGATCAGGAAGCCGATGGAAATCGCCTGCAGGCCGTGCCCCATCATGGGCTCCAGCGTCTTGCCGTCCTTGGACTCCGGGCGGCCGGTGATGCCCAGCATCATCGGCTGCGACGGCCCGTAGATGTCGGCGTCGAGTATGCCCACGCTGGCGCCTTCGGCCGCCAGGGCCAGCGCCAGGTTCACCGCGGTGGTCTACTTGCCCACGCCGCCCTTGCCCGAGGCCACGGCGATGATGTTCTTCACTTCGGGAATCAGCTTGACCCCGCGCTGCACGCTGTGCGAAACGATCTTGCTCGCAACGTTGACCGTGACCTTGCCCACGCCGGGAATGGCGCCGAGTTTGTCCTTGACCAGCTTGCGGATCAGCTCGAACTGGGTCCTGGCCGGATAGCCGAGCTCGATGTCGAGCGTTACGTCTGCACCGGCGAGCTTGATGTTGCGCGCCGAGCGCGTGGCGATGAAATCCTTGCCGGTATTCGGGTCGGTGATTTCCTTTAAGGCGGTTTGAATCTGCAACTCTGAAACTGACATTGTCCGGACTCCTGGTTGCTGCGGCCGCGCCGCTGCGGCGGCCCGGCAAAAGAGCGTCATTTTAATGGATATCCGAGGGGCTGCGCGATACAATTGACCCCTTCCAGATAGCGGTTACTGCCCATGGCGGGCCGCCGCGCCGTTTACGGCAATCAAACAAAGAATGAAACGCAGACTTTTCGTCACCACCGCCCTGCCGTATGCGAACGGCTCGTTTCATATCGGCCATATCATGGAGTACATCCAGGCCGACATCTGGGTGCGCTTCCAGCGCATGCAGGGCAATGAAGTGCATTTCGTCTGCGCCGACGACGCACACGGCGCACCGATCATGCTCAAGGCAGAAGCCGAAGGCGTGACGCCGCAGCAGCTGGTTGCGCGCATCGGCGCCGAACGCAAACAGTATCTCGACGGTTTTCACATCGGCTTCGACAACTGGCATTCGACCGATTCGCCCGAAAACACCGAGCTGTCGCAGGACATCTACCGCAAACTCAAGGCCGAGGGCCTGATCTACACCAAGCAGATCGAGCAGTTCTACGACCCGGTGAAGGGCATGTTCCTCGCCGACCGCTACATCAAGGGCGAATGCCCCAAGTGCGGCGCCAAGGACCAGTACGGCGATGCCTGCGAGGTGTGCAGCTCGGTCTATGCGCCCAC
>JAAOZY010000050.1 GCA_012274205.1 Betaproteobacteria bacterium | reverse complement strand
GCGGCAGTCGCAGTGCAGCCAGCCGCAACGGCAGCTGCGCCCGCCGCTGCCGCCGCGCGGACACCTGCCCCGCCGCCGGCAGCCCCGTCCGTGCCTGCGCGGGCCTCGGTTCCCGCGCCGCAGGCCGTTGCGCCGGCAGCGCCCGCTGCCTGGGCACCGCGCCAGGCCGGCGATAGACCGATCGCTTCGCCCGCGGTGCGCCGGCGCGCCTGGGACCTGGGAATCGAACTGCGCTTTGTGAGCGGCAGTGGCGCGGCCGGACGCATCACCCACGCGGACCTCGACGCCTATGCCGCGCAGCAACTGCCCTCGGGCCGTGCCGCGGCGCCCGGCGCGGCGTATGCCGAGCGCCATGGCGAAGAAGCGGTGCCGGTGATCGGCCTGCGGCGCAAGATCGCGCAGAAGATGCAGGAGTCCAAGCGGCGCATCCCGCATTTCACCTACGTCGAGGAAATCGACGTCACCGAGCTTGAAGCGCTGCGCGCGCGGCTCAACGAAACCCGCGGCGCCGCGCGCGGCCGCCTCACCGTGCTGCCCTTCCTGATGCGTGCGATGGTGCTGGCGCTGCGCGAGTTTCCGCAGATGAATGCGCGCTACGACGATGAAGCCGGCGTGCTCACGCGCTACGGCGCGGTGCACATGGGTATCGCGACGCAGACCGAAAACGGGCTCATGGTGCCGGTGCTGCGCCATGCCGAAGCGCGCGACCTGTGGTCCTGCGCCGCGGAAGTCCTGCGCCTGGCCGAAGCGGCGCGCTCGGGCAAGGCGGCGCGCGAAGAGCTGTCCGGCTCGACCATCACCATCACCAGCCTGGGCGCGGTGGGCGGCCTGGTGTCGACGCCGGTGATCAATCATCCGGAAGTGGCGATCGTCGGCGTCAACCGCATGGTGCTGCGTCCGATGATCCGCGGCGGTGCCGTGGTGGCGCGGCAGATGATGAATCTTTCGTCCTCGTTCGACCACCGCGTGGTCGACGGCCTGCACGCGGCCGAATTCGTGCAGGCGCTGCGCGGCTATCTCGAGTGTCCCGGGACGCTGTTCGTCGAGTAAACCATGAATACACAATCGACCACCCTGCTGGTCATCGGCGGCGGCCCCGGCGGCTACGTCGCCGCCATCCGCGCCGCGCAGCTGGGCGTGAAGACGGTGCTCGTCGAAGGCGAGCAGCTCGGCGGCACCTGCCTCAACATCGGCTGCATTCCATCCAAGGCCCTGATCCACGCGGCCGAGGCGTTCGAGCGCGTCAAGCAATACGCCGCGGGATCGCCCCTCGGCATTCAGGTCGAATCACCGCGCATCGACCTGGCGCAGACGGTGCGCTGGAAAGACGGCATCGTCGGCAGGCTCACCGCCGGCGTGGCCTCGCTGCTGAAGAAGAACGGGGTGCAGGTGCTGAAAGGCTGGGCGCGCATCGTCGATGGCAAGACGGTGGAGGTCGCGCCCGCAGCCGGGGGCGAAGCGCTGCGAATTTCCTGTGAAAATCTGCTGCTGGCCACCGGCTCCGAGGCCGTGGCGCTGCCGGGCCTTCCTTTCGGCGGCGCAGTGATCTCCGCCACCGAAGCGCTGTCGCCGCCCTCGCTACCGCAGCGTTTGGTGGTGGTGGGCGCGGGCTACATCGGCCTCGAGCTGGGCACTGCCTATCGCAAGCTCGGCGCCGAGGTCGCGGTGGTCGAAGCACTCGACCGGATCCTGCCCGCCTACGACGAAGAGCTGGTCAGGCCGGTGGCGGCGACGCTGCGCCGGCTCGGCGTGGAGCTGCATCTGGGCTGCGCCGTGCAGGGCTTGGCCGCGGGCGGCAAGGCGCTGCGCCTGCGCAATGCGCAGGGCGTCGCGTTCGAACTGGCGGCCGATTGCATCCTGGTCGCCGTCGGCCGCCGGCCGCGCACCGAAGGCTATGGCCTGGAATCGCTGCAACTCGACCTGAACGGCCGCGCGCTGAAGGTCGACGCGCAGTGCCGCACTTCGATGCGCGGCGTCTGGGCCATCGGCGATGTGAGCGGCGAGCCGATGCTGGCGCACCGCGCGATGGCGCAGGGGGAAATGGTGGCGGAGATCATCGCTGGCAAGCGCCGGCAGTTTGCGCCCGCGGCGATTCCGGCGGTGTGTTTCACCGATCCGGAAATCGTGGTGGTGGGGCAGACGCCGCAGGAGGCGGCGCAGGCGGGGCTGGACTGCATTCATGCGCAGTTTCCGTTTGCGGCGAACGGCCGCGCGATGACGCTCGAATCAAGCGAGGGATTCGTGCGCGTGGCGGCGCGGCGCGACAACCACCTGATCCTCGGCTGGCAGGCCGTGGGCCGCGGCGTGTCCGAGCTTTGCACCGCGTTCTCGCATTGCATCGAAATGGGCGCCCGCCTGGAGGACGTCGCCGGCACCATCCATGCGCATCCCACTTTGGGGGAGGCGGTGCAGGAAGCCGCCTTGCGCGCCCTTGGGCACGCGCTGCATATCTGAGGCGTGCTCAGGCGCTCGTCCGACGCTGCCGCCGACCGACGCCAGCGCCGTCAATCCGGACGAGCCGGCGGCATTTCCGTCAACAGCCGGTTCTTCATGGCGCAGGCCGCTCCGGTGAGCGCAAAGCCAAGCAGCCTGCCTGCGCCATCCACATAGCGCGCGGCGGCGCCCCCTTCCAGGGTTTCGATCTGCCAGCTGCCGCTTGCGCCAGGGGCAGGCGCACATACCACGGTCGGCAGCGCAGGCGTCTTTACCACCACCGGCATTGCCGGGTAGGCCACGGCTTTATCCTTGCCCGTCAGCGTGCAGGCCAGCGCACGCGACGCATGCATGATCGGCATCACGAATGGCAGGACCTGCCTGTCGACTTCGGCGCAGTCGCCCAGCGCGTAGATGTCCGGATCGCTCGAACGCAGGAACCGGTCCACCACGATGCCGCGATTGACGGCCAATCCTGCGATGCGGGCAAGGGAAGTGCGCGGAGCCAGACCCACCGCGGACAGCACGCTGTCGGTTTCGATCTCCGTGCCATCATCGAAGCAGAGCAATAGCGCCGCGCCGCGTTTGTTCAGCGCCGCGGCTCTTTTTCCGAGGTGCCAGCGCACTCCCGCTGCCGCAAGCGCGTCCCGCATCGCGTCGGCAAGCCCGGGCGGAAGCAGTCGCGCGAGCGGCTGATCGGCTATATCGGCCACGTCCACGGAATAGCCGGCCAGCGCCAGGTCGTTGGCAAACTCGCAGCCGATCAGCCCGGCGCCGAGCACCGCCACGCGCCTGCCCGCCCCGATCCCGGCGCGAAAGCGGGCGTAATCGTCCAGGTCGTTTACCGACATCACCGCGCCCGCGCCATCCCCGGCCAGGGCCAGGCGAATCGGGTCGGCGCCCAGCGCCAGCACCAGCTTCGAATAGGCGATGTCCCGTGCGTCAGCGCGTATCCGGTGTGTTGCCGCATCGAGGGCGGCCACGCTGGTTCGCTCGATCAGCGTGGCACGCAATTCCTCGCGCATCGCCGCCGCCGCCTTGATCACCAGCTGATGTGCGGTCTTCCCCGCCGCTAGCGCATTGGAAAGCATGGGCTTCGAGTAGAATCCGGCGGCGTCAGCACTGACGATCACCAGCGGCACTTCGCGGTCCAGTTTGCGCAGTTCGCGCGCGGTGTTGTAGCCGGCGAGACCGGTGCCGACGATGACTATCGGGTTCATGCGTGACTATTCGCGCGGGCGAGCGGCACTTCGCCCGCGTCGCCTAGACCGGCGCCTCGGCCATTTCGAAATCGGCTTTGGCCGCGCAGCAATCCGGGCAGGCCCAGTCCTCCGGCACGTCCTCCCAGCGTGTGCCGGGCGCCAGGCCGTCGTCGGGCAGGCCTGCGGCTTCGTCGTAGACGAAGCCGCAGATCACGCATTGCCATCTTTTCATTCCTTCCTCCGTGCGCAGGCGCGGCGTTTGTACTCGAAGTCCGGCTTCAAGTGTGCGCCGCCCGGGTTTCTTCTTCGATCATCAGCGCGTCATTGAAGCGGGTGAAAAAGCCGCACAGCGCGATGCGCAGGGTCAGCTCGACGATTTGCGCTTCGCTGAAATGCTGCCGCAGTCGCTCGAACATGCGATCGCGGATGCGCTGCGG
>JAAOZY010000294.1 GCA_012274205.1 Betaproteobacteria bacterium | reverse complement strand
TGGAACATGGGCGAGGCGCGCACCGCGCGCGCGGAGGAGATCGCGACGCTGCGCCTCGGCCTCGATCTGGGTGCAAGGCTGATCGACACCGCGGAAATGTACGGCGAGGGCCGTGCCGAGGAATTGGTCGCGCAGGCGATCGCGGGCCGGCGCGACGACGCATTTTTGGTGACCAAGGTGTATCCGCACAACGCGACGGCGCAGGGCGCGGTGGCCGCCTGCGAGCGCAGCCTCAAGCGCCTGAACACCGACCGCATCGACCTGTACCTGCTGCACTGGCGCGGCGGCGCGCCGCTGGAGGCGACGCTGCAGGCCTTCATGCGGCTGAAGCAGGCCGGGAAGATCAGGCATTTCGGCGTGAGCAACCTCGACCTTGGCGACATGCAGGAGTTGTGGCGCTTGCCCGGCGGGGAGGCCGTCGCGACCAACCAGCTGCTCTACAATCTCGTGCGGCGCGGCATCGAGTGGGATCTGCTGCCGTGGATGCGCGAGCGGCGCGTGCCGGTGATGGCCTACTCGCCGCTGGAGCAGGCGCGGCTGCTCGGCAGGCGCGCGCTCGCAGGATTCGCCGAGCGCCACGGCATGACGCCGGCGCAGGCGGCGCTGGCCTGGCTGCTCGCGCGCGAGGACGTGATCGTGATTCCGAAAGCGAGCAGTCGCGTGCGCCTTCGGGAAAATCTGGGTGCGCTCGATCAGGCGCTGACGCCGGCGCAGCTGGCCGAGCTCGACCAGCTGTTTCCGCCACCCGCGGGAGCGAGCGCGCTGCAGATGCTTTGATCCGGGCGCTGAGCCGCCTGGATGGTCTGCCGGAGCGCTGCGGCGGTTTTCGGCGCAACTGGATTTTGACGGCGTAAAATCGGCACTGCCGCGCGGTAGAACAGCCCATCCCTTCGAGGTCGCATGCGAGTCGCCATCATCCCGGTCACCCCGTTCCAGCAGAATTGTTCGCTGCTGATGTGCCCTCGGACCAAGCGGGCGGCGGTGGTCGATCCGGGCGGCGACCTCGAGCGCATACTCGATGCGGTCGAGCGCCATGGGATGCAGCTGGAGAAAATCCTGCTCACCCACGGCCATATCGACCACTGCGGCAGCACGGCGCAGCTGTCGCAGCAGCTCGGCCTGCCCATCGAAGGGCCGCACATCGACGACCGCTTCCTCATCGACGATCTGCCGCAGCAGGGCCTGCGCTTCGGGTTCCCGCAGCTGCAGTCGTTCACGCCGGCGCGCTGGCTCGCGGGCGGTGACAGCGTGCGCTTCGGCGAGGTGGAGCTGCAGGTGCGCCACTGCCCGGGACACACGCCGGGCCACGTCATATTTTTCAGCCCCGAACAGCGCCTGGCGCTGGTGGGCGACGTGCTGTTCGCCGGTTCCATCGGGCGCACCGACTTACCGCGCGGCGACCATGCCACCCTGATCCGCTCCATCCGCGAACAGCTGTGGCCGCTGGGCAGCGACGTGACCTTCATTCCGGGGCACGGGCCCACTTCGACTTTCGGCGCCGAGCGCGAGTCCAACCCCTTTGTCGCCGACAGCGCGCTGGCGCGCTCCTGAGGCCGCTGGCGCGCTCCTGAGACTGGGGGGCGCGCGCTTGAGCGGGGCGCACTTGGCGCGATACGTGCTTCTGCATTTCTGTCTGCATCAGGGAATAGCCCCGGAGGGCCTGGTTTGAACGACATCGCCGATCTGGATTCCGAGCTGCGCGACGACGTCCGCCTGCTGGGGCGGCTGCTTGGAAGGGTATTGCAGGAGCGCGCCGGCGCATCCGACTATGCACTGATAGAGAGCGTGCGCCAGACCGCGGTGCGCTTTCGCCGCGCACAGGCGGGGGAGGCGGGTGCGGTGCGCGCCGAGCTCGCCGGCGTTCTGGATGGCCTGTCGCGGCGCCAGAGCCTGGACGTGGTGCGCGCGTTCAGCTATTTCCTGCACCTGCTCAACATTGCCGAGGACCGCCACCAGAAGCGCAAGCGCCGCGCTCAGGCGCGCGCCGGTCTGCCGCCGCGCGAAGGCAGCCTGGCGCGGGTGCTGGCGCAGCTGAAGGCGGCGGGCGTGGGCACGCCGGCGCTGACTGCGTGGCTAGAGGGCGCGCTGGTGAGCCCGGTGCTGACCGCGCATCCGACCGAGGTCAAACGCAAGAGCACGCTCGACTGCGAGCGCGGGCTCGCACGGCTGCTCGAGCGGCGCGACCGCGAGCAGCTGCTGCCCTCGGAGCAGGAAGAACTCGAGCACGAGCTCTACACCGGCATCCTGACGCTGTGGCAGACCGCGATGCTGCGCCTGACCAAGCTGCGCGTGGTGGACGAAATCGACAACGCGCTAGCCTACTACCGCGACACCTTCCTCGAGCAGATTCCACGGCTGTACGCCGAGATGGAGCGCACGCTGGCGCAGCACACCGGCGCCGAAGTGCAGCTGCCGGCGCTGCTGCGCATGGGCTCCTGGATCGGCGGGGACCGCGACGGCAATCCCTTCGTCACCGCCGAAGTGCTGCGCGCCGCGATCGAGCGCCAGGCGCGGCTCGCCTTTGCGCACTACCTCGAGCAGATCCACCTGCTCGGCGGCGAACTGCCGATCGCGGCGCGCCTGGTGAACATTACGCCCGAACTCGGCGCGCTGGCGGCTGCTTCCGGCGACGATTCGCCGTTCCGCCAGGACGAGCCTTACCGGCGCGCGCTGACGGGCATCTACGCGCGGCTGGCGGCGAGCGCGCGCCTGCTCTGCGGCTATGCGCCGCCGCGCGAGCCGCACGCCGCCGGGGAAGCGTACGCCTCGAGCGCGGAACTGCGGGCCGCGCTCGAAGTCATCGCGCGCTCGCTCGCCAACCACGGTTCGGCCGCGCTCACCGAGCGGCGGCTGCGCCCGCTGATGCGCGCGGTCGAAGTGTTCGGTTTCCATCTCGCCGCGCTCGACCTGCGGCAGAACGCCGCGGTGCACGCGCGCGTCGTGGCCGAGCTGCTGCGCCTTGCCGGTGTGCATGCCGATTATGCAGCGCTGGCCGAGCCCGAGCGCGTGGCGCTGCTCGCGCGCGAACTCGCCGGGGCGAGGCTGCTCTACTCGCGCCATCTGCAATACAGCGAGACGGCGCAGGGCGAACTCGCGATCCTGCAGGCTGCGGCGGAGGTGCACAGCCGCTTCGGCGCCGCCGCGATCCAGAATTACATCATCTCGAACTGCGATTCGGTAAGCGATCTGCTTGAAGTGGGCCTGCTGCTGAAAGAGGTCGGGCTGCTGGTGCCGGGCGAGCCGCCGCGGCTCGCGCTCAACATCGTGCCCCTGTTCGAGACCATCGCCGACCTCGACCGCTGCGGTGCGGTGATGTCGCAGGCGTTCGAGCTCCCGACTTACCGGCGCTGGCTGGATGCGCGCGCGCGCGTGCAGGAGATCATGCTCGGCTACTCCGACAGCAACAAGGACGGTGGCTATCTCACCGCCAACTGGGCGCTGTACCGGGCCGAGGCGAGCCTGGTCGAAGTGTTCCGCCGGCATGGCGTGCGCCTGCGCCTGTTTCACGGGCGCGGCGGCAGCGTCGGCCGCGGCGGCGGGCCCGCCTACGAGGCGATCCTGGCGCAGCCGCCGGGCAGCGTGGACGGGATGCTGCGCCTGACCGAACAGGGCGAGACCATTGCGAGCAAGTACGCCGACGCGCTGCTCGGGCGCGAGAACCTGGAAACCCTGGTCGCGGCCACGCTGGAGGCGAGCCTGCTGCACGCGCAGCGCGCCGATCTGGTGGCGCAGGGCTGGGCGGAGGTGATGGACGCGCTCAGCGCGCATGCCTTCCGCGCCTACCGGCGCCTGGTCTACGAGACCCCCGGCTTCGTCGATTATTTCCGCATGACCACGCCGATCGCCGAAATCGCCGACCTCAACATCGGCAGCCGGCCGGCCGCGCGCAAGGCCGGCTGGCGCATCGAGGACCTGCGCGCGATTCCCTGGGTGTTCAGCTGGGCGCAGTGCCGCGTGCTTCTGCCGGGCTGGTACGGCTTCGCCAGCGCAGTCGAGGCCTGGCTCGCGGCGCACCCGCAGGGCATGGACACGCTCAGGCAGATGTATCAGGGCTGGCCGTTCTTCCGCAGCGTCGTATCCAACATGGACATGGTGCTGGCCAAGACCGACCTGTCGATCGCCTCGCGCTACGCCGAGTTGCTCGATGACGTCGCGCTGCGCGAGAACGTGCTGTCGCGCATCGGCGCCGAAATGGACAAGTCGGTGCGCTACCTGCTGCAGATCACCGGGCAGCCGGTGCTGCTCGCCGACAATCCCGCGCTGGCGCAAAGCCTGCGCAACCGCGTCCCCTATCTCGACCCCCTGAACCACCTGCAGATCGAGCTGCTGCGCCGCTATCGCGCCGGCGACACCGATCCGCTGACGCGGCGCGGCATACACCTGTCCATCAACGGGCTCACCGCGGGACTGCGCAACAGCGGCTAGCCTGGCGTCCGGGCCGGCGAATTCGGCCTGGCTGCAGCTTCGCGTGAACCAATCCGGCCGGTCTTGTCCAAGCTTTTGAATTCCCCGGCTTTACGCAAGGCCGGTTTTGTGGAAGTATGTGCCCGCGGTACACCAGCGCACCGGCGCAGATCGGAGCGAATTACCGTACGGAATCCGGCGCAGACCGGGACCGCAGGGACAGCCAGGATCCGGGGCACTGCCCCGGGCAGCGATTGCCCGAACCAGGAGGATGGATGCTTCAAACCCAAGCGGCGGGCGGGAATCGCTTGCTGGCCGTCGAGGCCGTATCGGTGCACTTCGGCGGCATAGTCGCGCTCGACGGCATCTCATTCGACATCGCCCCCGGGCAGATCGCCGGACTGATCGGTCCCAACGGCGCCGGCAAGACCACGCTGTTCAACTGCCTGTCGCGGCTGTACCGCTGGCAGGGCGGCAATATCCTGTTCGACGGCCAGTCCCTGCTCGATATCCCCCGGCACGGCATCGCCGCAGCCGGCATCGGCCGCACCTTCCAGAACCTCGCGCTGTTCCGCAGCATGTCGGTCCTGAACAATGTCATGCTCGGTCTGCATTGCCGCACCGGCACCGGATTCCTTTCGAATGCGCTGCGCATGCCGCGGGTGGCGCGCGAGGAGCGCGTCTCCGCTGCCAAGGCGCAGGAACTGGTCGCCTTTCTGGACCTGGAATCGGTCGCTGACAAGCGCGTGTCCGACCTTCCATTCGGCACGCAGAAGCGCGTCGAACTGGCGCGCGCGCTGGCGAGCGAGCCCAGGCTGCT
>JAAOZY010000293.1 GCA_012274205.1 Betaproteobacteria bacterium | reverse complement strand
GCGCGCGAACTGCAGCGGCAGGGATTGATCTACGCCGCCTATCTCGCGCTGCAGGGCGAAGTGCGCGCGCTCCTGCCGGCCGCCGCTCCTGCCGAAGCTGCCCGCCGCGTCGCTGGCTGACCGCATTGTTCGCCGCCGCCTATCGCTGGATCGATCGCAACATACTCGAACTCGGGCGCGAGATGCGCCTGTCTTACCTGCCGCCGCTGATGGTCTACGTCGCGGCGGGCATCTCCGGCCTGACCGGCATCGTCGGCACCTTTTTCGTCAAGGACTACATCGGCCTGTCGGCGGAGTTCCTTGCCGCGCTTGGCTTCTGGACCGGCATACCCTGGGCGCTGAAAATGCCGCTGGGGCATCTCGTGGACCTGATCTGGCGCTGGAAGTCCGGCCTGGTGTTCCTCGGCGCGGGACTGATCGGCGCCAGCCTCGCCATCATGATCGGCCTGCTCGCCGCGCCGGACCTCATGCGCCAAAGCATGAGCGCGGAAGCCTGGTTCGTCCTGAGCGCGCTGCTCGCGCCCATTGGCTACGTGGTGCAGGACGTGGTCGCCGACGCGATGACGGTGGAAGCAGTGCCGCGCGTTGACGCTACCGGGCGGCCGCTGGACGCCGCGGCGCTCAAGCTCATGCACACCACCATGCAGACCCTCGGGCGCGTGGCGATCATCGGCGGCTTGGTTGCGGTCGCGCTGGCGAACGTCACGCTGTTCAGTGGCGTCGAGCAGATGTCGGACGCAGACAAGGTCGCGGTCTACATCCGCATCTACCAGTACGCGCTGGCGATTCCCGTGATTTCGGTGCTGGGCGTGCTGCTCGGCGGCTGGCTCAAGATGCGCCACGCGCGCGCGCTGCACGCGCAGGGCATGGCCTGGCGCCGGGCGCTCGAACTGTCGGGCGGGCCGCACCAGCGGCCGCAGCCGAACTGGTGGATCCTCGGCGGCAGCCTGCTGTTCGTCGCATTCACGCTGGCGATGGGGCTGGCCGAAGTGCCCTACAACCAGGAAATCATTTTCGCCGGCTCCTTCGGCATCATCGACTTCCTGATGCTGAAACTGATGCGCGAGCTCGAGCCCGACGCGCGCCGCCTGCTGCTCGGCACCGCCATCATCATTTTCGTGTTTCGCGCCATGCCCGGGCCGGGACCCGGCGCCACCTGGTGGATGATCGACGTGCTCGGCTTCGACCAGCAATTCCTCGCCGAGCTGTCGCTGATTTCCAGCGCGCTGACCCTGTTCGGCATGTTCATTTTCCGCCGCTTCATGGCCGAGCACTCGATCGCCTACATCGTGGCGTTCCTCACCGTGGTCGGCACCCTGCTCAGCCTGCCGACCCTGGGCATGTACTACGGACTGCACCAGTGGACGGCGGCGCACACCGGCGGCGTGGTCAACGCGCACTTCATCGCCGTGATCGACACCGCGCTCGAATCCCCGCTCGGCCAGATCGCGATGATCCCGATGCTCGCCTGGATCGCCAACTCCGCTCCGGACCAGCTCAAGGCGACCTTCTTTGCCGTGATGGCTTCGTTCACCAACCTCGCGCTGTCGCTGGCGCAACTCGCCACCAAATACCTGAACCAGATTTTTGTGGTGACGCGGCAGGTAAAGGACCACGCCAGCGGCGTGGTGAAAGTGGCGCAGGACTACAGCGAACTCGGCTGGCTGTTCATCGCGGCGACCGTGATCGGGCTGTGCGTGCCGCTGGCGGCGATAGTCATGGTCAGGCGGGCGCGGCTGGGAAGTGCGTAATCCAGGGCGCCGCGCACGATACGCGCCCGCACGCGTTCCAGCGCCCCCGGACCTAGCGCCCCTTCCAGACGGGCTTTCTCTTGTTGAGGAAGGCCTCCATGCCCTCGCGGAAATCCTCGCTCATGTAGCACATGACGACGAGGTCGCTGCCCTGCTCGGGCTTGGTGCGCAGGCGGTAGAGCGCCTCCTTGGTCGCCTGCAGCGTGAGCGGCGCGAGGCCCGCCACTTCGCGCACGAGTTCCTCGGCGCGGCGCGCGAGCGCGGCGCCGTCCTCGACCAGTTCGCTCACCAGACCCATCGCCAGCGCTTCGTCCGCCTCGATCAGGCGCGCGCGAAACACCATGTCCTTTACGCGCGCCGGGCCCAGCAGCGCGCTCAGGCGCGCGTAGTTGTTCATCGACAGGCAGTTGCCCAGCGTCTTTGCCACCGGGAAGCCGTAGCGCATGCTGCGCGTGCCTATGCGCAGGTCGCAGCAGGCCGCGATGCCCGCGCCGCCGCCGGTGCATGCCCCCTGGATCGCGGCGATGGTCGGCACGCGGCAGCGCTCCAGCGCTCCCAGCACCCGGTCGATGCGCGCTTCGTAATCGAGCGCGTCCTGCTCCTTGTCGAAGGCGCGGAACTGCGATATGTCGGTGCCGGCGGCAAAGGCTTTGTCACCCGCGCCGGTGAGGAGCATCGCGCGGACCGAGCGGTCCTTGTTCGCCTGCTCGCAAATCTCGGCGAGGCGGTCGTACATTGCGAAAGTAAGCGCGTTCCTCGCTTGCGGCCGGTTGAATGTCAGGTAGGCGACGCCGTCGCGCAGTTCGTAGAGCAGTTCGTCCATGGTGGAATCCAAAATAAACAGGAAAGACCGCATTCTCTCCGAAAAACGCGATCTGTTCACGGCGCGGGCATGGTGGTGCGGACGGGCAGTGCCCGGGCCTGTCGGCGAGCGGCCAGCGCCGTACCCTGGTTAAATGTTGGAATCCAGCCGCGTCAGGGAAGATAGCGCAATTTGAGGTGTGCTTTGAACACCGCCGGATCCAGCGCGCGTCCGGTCGCAGCAATGAGCAATTCCCGCGTCGAAAGATAGCTCGCCCTGGCATGGACGTTTTCCGCCAGCCAGCCGACCAGCGGCTTGAATTCGCCGCGGCGGATCGCATCCGGCAGACCGGGTATGCGCCTGCCCGCCGCATCGAACAATTGCGCCGCCGCCATCGCGCCCAGGGTGTAGGTAGGAAAATAGCCGAAAGCGCCGTCGTACCAATGGATATCCTGCAGGCAGCCCAGGCGGTCGTCTGGCGGGGCGGTGCCGAGCAGCCGCTGCATGCCCTCATTCCAGGCACCGGGCAGCTCGCGCAGCGCAAGATCGCCCGCAATCAGCGCGCGCTCGAGCCGATAGCGCAGGATGATGTGGGCCGGATAGGTGACTTCGTCCGCCTCGGTGCGGACCAGGCTGCGCGACACGCGCGTGTACAGGCGGAACAGATTGTCCGGCTGCCACGCCACATCGCCATCCCCGGCGCCGCGAACGCGAGAAACTCACGCGAGCGCGCCGCCTGCATTTCCATCAGCAGCGACTGGCTTTCGTGCACCACCATGCCGCGCGCGCCGCCGACCGGCTGATGGCGCCAGGCCCGCGGCAGGTGCTGCGCGTAGAGCGCGTGCCCGGTCTCGTGTATGG
>JAAOZY010000049.1 GCA_012274205.1 Betaproteobacteria bacterium | reverse complement strand
TCTGCATCGCCGACGGGGTCGCCTTGGTGAACATCGTGCGCTCGCGCGAGCAGGCGGATTTGCTCAAGGCCCAGGGCGCGCGCCATGTCTGCGACTCCAGCGCCCCGAGCTTCATGCAAGACCTCACCGAGGCGCTCGCCGCCACCGGAGCGACGCTGGCCTTCGATGCCATCGGCGGCGGCACGCTGGCCGGGCAGCTCCTCAGCTGCATGGAAGCCGCGATCAACAGAACGGCCAAGGAGTACAGCCGCTACGGCTCTGCCGTCCATAAGCAGGTCTACATCTACGGCGGCCTGGATACCGGCCCGACCATCATCAACCGCGGCTTCGGCATGGCCTGGGACGTGGGCGGCTGGCTGCTGTGGCCGTTCATGCAAAGGATCGGTCCTGCCGGCGCGCAGAAGCTCAGGGAGCGCGTGGTCGCCGAACTCAAGACAACTTTTGCCAGTCACTACACCAAAGAGATTTCGCTTGCGGAAGCGCTCAAGCTGGAAGAGATCGCCGTATATGGCAAGCGCGCGACGGGGGCGAAGTACCTGATCAATCCGAATAAGGGCAGGTAGGCGGCTGCGGCCACGCCTTGCCAATTGCTGCGAAAAAGGCGACAATCGCTGCTAATTATGCAGCAGACTATTTCCTCCGTCCTCTTCCCCGGCTACCGCCGCCGCGTGCTCGGTCTGCTCCTTTTGCATCCGGACGAGGCGCTGCACGGGCGCGAGATCGCACGCCGCACCGGTCTGCCCTCGGGCACGATCACGCGCGAGCTTACGCGCCTGGCGCAGGTGGGTTTGCTGAAACGCGAGAAGCGCGGCAATCAGCTGCTCTACAGCGCCGAGCGCAAATGCGCGGTGTTCGAAGAACTGGCGGGTATCCTGCGCAAGACTTCGGGCGTCGCCGAGGTGCTCGCCGGTGCACTCGACTCCGCCGGAGATCGCATCCGCGTCGCCTTCATATTCGGATCCATGGGCCGCGGCGAGGAACGCGCCGGGAGCGACATCGATCTGCTCGTGATCGGCGACGTCGGTTTCGCCGAAGTGGTGAAACTGCTGCATGCTGCGCAAGGCGTGCTCGGCCGCGAGATCAACCCCAAAGTCTACTCAATGAAGGAGTGGACGGCCAAGCGCGCCGTGCCTGACGCTTTTCTGCGCGACGTACTCGCCAAACCGAAGATCTTCGTGATCGGAACTGAAGATGAGCTTGCAAAACCTCGTCGGGCGAAGCCTCGAAACCGTTGAGCCTGACCGCGCGGCCATCGGACGGCTGCTCGCGGCTGCCGAGCGCAATCTAGCGGATGCGCGGCTCGCCGGCTTGAGCGCCGAAACTCGCTTCGATGCAAGTTACAAAGCCATCATGAAATGCGCGATGGCGGCGCTGCAAGCCAATGGCTACCGCACCCTGACGAGCCAGCCCGGCCACCACCAGACTGCATTGCAAACGCTGCCGCTCACCATCGGTTTGCCGAATGAGCGCTTGATCGTGCTCGATGCCTTGCGAAAGCAGCGCAATCTTGCCGACTACCAAGGCGACCCCGTGCCCGCGCAAACGGCGGCGGAGTGTTTCGGCCAAGCGCAGCAACTGCTTGCGGACGTGAAGGCCTGGCTTGCGGCGCACAAGCCGAAGCTCGCGTGAGCATGACCGTGACAGGCTGCTAAGGCACCCATTCCAGGAACACGACCCGGCCGGAAACCCAATACAGACGCCGAGTTCCGGGCAGTGGCCCGCGACTTCGACAACGTCAAGCCGGCGCCGCCGAACGTGGTGCGCGGTACAATCCAACGCGTTCATTCCCCGGGGAGAAGAATAGTGAAACCCATCCTGCGCGCTGCGCTGCTGACCATGGCCGTGTTTGCCCTCGGAGGCATCGGCAACGCCGCCAGCGCCGAGCCTTATCCGTCGAAGCCGATCCACTTCATCGCCCCCTACCCGCCGGGCTCGGTGACGGATCTGATCGCCCGCACCATCGGGCAAAAGCTCACCGAGAAATGGGGGCAGCCGGTGATCGTGGAAAATCGCGGCGGGGGCGGCAGCGTCATCGGCACCGATGTCGTGGCCAAGGCGGCGCCGGACGGCTACAGCATTCTGATGGTGGCGCCCGACCTGGCGATCAACGAGAGCCTGCGCAGCAAGCTGCCCTACGACGCCGAGAAAAGCTTCGCGCCGGTCACCCTGCTCGTGGCCGCGCCCATGGTGCTGTCCGTACATTCCACGCTTGCGGTCAACAACGTGAAGGAACTGATCGCCTACGCGAAGGCGCATCCCGGCCAGCTCAGCTACGCTTCCGGCGGCAACGGCACCGTCGCCCACCTCGGCATGGAACTGTTCAAGCAGATGGCCGGAGTCGACATCGTCCATATCCCGTACAAGGGCACGGCGGCGGTGGTCCAGTCGCTCATCACGGGCGAGGTGCAGGTCGCGTTCGCGCAGATGGCGACCGTGCGGCCGCAGATCGCGAGCGGCAAGCTGCGCGTGCTCGCGGTCGCGACCGCAAGCCGGGCGCAGGCCATGCCCGATCTGCCCACTGTCGCGGAAGCGGGCGTGCCGGGCTACAAGGCGGACGTGTGGTTCGGCGTCGTGGCGCCGGCCGGAACGCCGGGCGACATCATCGCCAAGCTGAACCAGGAACTCGTCGCGATCATGCACATGCCCGACGTGGTGGAACAGTTCCGCCGCCAGGGCATCGAGCCGATGACCAGCACGCCCGGGGAATTCGCGGCGTTCCTGCGCGCCGACATCAGGAAATGGGGCGAGCTGGTGCGCAGGACCGGCGCGCACGTCGACTAGCGCGCCCTGCGATGATCGAGCTCTATCACAGCACGCACTCGACCTGCAGCCAGAAGGTGCGCATCTGCCTCGCGGAGAAGGGGCTGGCGTGGACCGGCCACCACCTCAACCTGCGGCGCTTCGATCAGCTCAAGCCCGAATTCCTCGCGCTCAATCCCGCCGGCCTGGTCCCGGTGC
>JAAOZY010000292.1 GCA_012274205.1 Betaproteobacteria bacterium | reverse complement strand
TGCCTTCGACCCTGTTCGAAGAGTTCGGCTTCAACTACATCGGCCCGATCGACGGCCACGATCTGGACTCGCTGATCCCGACGCTGAAGAACATCCGTGAATTGAAGGGGCCGCAATTCCTCCACGTGATCACGCGCAAGGTGCAGGGCTACAAACTCGCCGAGGCCGATCCGGTGCTCTACCACGGCGTATCCAAGTTCCAGCCGGATGCCGGCATCATCGGGGCGAAACCGGGCGGAAAACCGAGCTATACGCAGGTGTTCGGCGACTGGCTGTGCGACATGGCGGCGCAGGACGAGCGCCTGGTCGGCATCACGCCGGCGATGCGCGAGGGCTCCGGCATGGTGCGTTTCGCGAGTGAATTCCCCGGGCGTTATTTCGACGTCGGCATCGCCGAGCAGCACGCCGTGACGTTCGCCGCGGGGCTCGCCTGCGAGGGCGTGAAGCCGGTGGTGGCCATTTATTCGACCTTTCTGCAGCGCGCATACGATCAGCTGATTCACGACGTGGCGATCCAGAACCTGCCGGTGGTCTTCGCCCTGGACCGCGCCGGACTGGTCGGCGCCGACGGGGCGACCCACAACGGCGCATTCGATCTCGCCTACCTGCGCTGCATACCGAATCTCACCGTGATGGCGCCGTCGGACGAGAACGAGTGCCGGCAAATGCTCTACACCGCCTTCCAGCTCAATGCGCCGGCGGCGGTGCGCTACCCGCGCGGCACCGGGCCGGGTGCCGCGATCAGCAAGGAAATGCAGGCGCTGGCGTTCGGGAAAGGCGAGCTGCGCCGCCGTGGCGCGAAGGTCGCCATCCTCGCGTTCGGCAGCATGCTCAAGCCCGCGCTCGAGGCCGCCGAGGAGCTCGACGCGACGGTGGCGAACATGCGCTTCGTCAAGCCCCTGGACGACGCGCTGGTGCAGCAGCTCGCGCGCGAGCACGCGCTGCTGGTGACGGTGGAAGAGGGCGCGGTAATGGGCGGCGCCGGCAGCGCCGTGGCCGAGTCCCTGGCCGCTGCGCGCCTCGCGCCGCAGCTGCTGCACCTGGGCCTGCCCGACCGGTTCGTCGATCACGGCGATACCGGCATACTGCTGGCCGAAGTGGGCCTGGACAAGGCCGGACTGCTTGCCGCGATCCGCGCCCGCCTTGCGGCCTGAGCGCGCGGCCGGACCGGGCTAACATGGTAAAATATCGCTCGGGTTGCGGCATCAGCGCCGCGGCTGCAAACGGAAGGGCTCCATCATGAACACCCGCGATCCCCTTGCCATCGCCGACGTGCAGAGCACCAAGGACACGCGCCGGCTCGCGATCGACCAGGTCGGGATCAAGTCCATCCGCCATCCGGTCAAGGTGAGCGAGCGCTCGGGCGGCGTGCAGCATACCATCGCCATGTTCAACATGTACGTGCGCCTGCCGCATCATTTCAAGGGCACGCACATGTCGCGCTTCGTCGAGATACTCAACGCGCACGAGCGCGAGATCTCGGTCGACACGTTCAAGCGCATGCTCCGCGAGATGATGGAAAAGCTCGAGGCGCAGTCCGGCCACATCGAGATGAATTTCCCCTATTTCGTCAACAAGGCGGCGCCAGTGTCGAAGGTCCAGAGCCTGATGGACTACGACGTGACCTTTATCGGCGACGTCGACCAGGGCAAGCAGCGTTTCACCATGAAAGTGCTGGTGCCGGTAACCAGCTTGTGCCCGTGCTCGAAGAAGATTTCCGCCTACGGCGCGCACAACCAGCGCTCGCACGTGACCGTCACTGCGCGCACCAACGATTTCGTCTGGATCGAGGACATCGTCGACGTGGTCGAGAAAGAGGCTTCGTGCGAGCTCTACGGCCTGCTCAAGCGCCCGGACGAAAAACTCGTCACCGAGCGCGCCTACGACAATCCCAAGTTCGTCGAGGACATGGTGCGCGACGTCGCCGCGGTGCTGAACAAGGACGAGCGCATCGAGTGGTATGTGGTCGAGTCGGAGAATTTCGAATCCATCCACAACCACTCGGCCTACGCGCTGATCGAGCGCGACAAGAACAACGCCGCCTGAGCGGCCGCGCCCGGCCTGTTCTCCGGCTTCAGTAGCGCCTGGTCAGGGTCATGCTCTGGCCGTCGCGCTTCATTTCCATGCGATTGAGAAAGCTCATCCCCAGCAGCGTCACGCCGATGGTGTCGTTCTCGCTCACCACCGCATCGACGTTGTTGAGCGCAATGTCGCCTATCCTGACGCTGTCGAGCCTGACGCGGTAGGCCGTGGCGACGCCATTGGCCGTCTGCATGCTGCCGCGCTCGCCGCGCAGGTAGTCGATTCCCAGGCGTTTCGCTTCGGCGGCGGGCAGCGCGACGAAGCTTGCGCCGGTATCGACGAGGAAGCGCACGCTGCCGCCGTTGATCGTTCCCATGGTGATGAAATGACCGCGCGCATCGGCGTTCAGGGTCACGCTTTGCCTGGCGCTGGCGGCGGCCGAATAGGCCTGTCCCATGCGCAGGGTCCGCTTCCTGCCGTCGATTTCGAAGCTGGCAGAGTCTTTTTGCGTCTCCAGCAGCAGCACGCCTTCGGCGGTCTTCTGCCCGGGCGCCAGCGTGCGCGGAGCGGCGCCGTCGATGACGACGATGGCCCTGGAGCCGATCAGCCCGACCAGCGTGACCTCGGCGGCGTATCCGGCGCTGGCGAACAGCGCCAGCGCTGCCGCAAGCGCCAAGCTGGTATTCTTTACGCAATTCACGCAGGATGCTCCCATGAAACCAGTCGCCATCTTCCGCCACAGCCCGACCGAAGGCCCGGGTTATTTTGCCACATACCTCGAGGCGCATTCACTGCCGTGGCAGCTGGTGAAAATCGATGCCGGCGAGGCGCCGCCCGCTTCGGCGGGGGAATACGCCGGCCTCGCGTTCATGGGCGGCCCGATGAGCGTCAACGACGATCTGCCCTGGATCGCGGGCGTGCTCAAGCTGATCCGCAGTGCGGTGGACGCGCAGGTGCCGGTGCTGGGGCATTGTCTGGGCGCGCAACTCATGGCCAGCGCACTGGGCGGCTCGGTCGGCCTCAGCCCGCAGAAGGAAATCGGCTGGGGCACGGTGGATGTCGCCGACAGCGAAGACGCGCGCGCCTGGTTCGGCGGCACGCGCAGTTTCCTTTCCTTCCACTGGCACGGCGAGACGTTCACGCTGCCCGAGGGTGCCGTGGGCATCGCTTCCAGCCCGCATTGCCGCAATCAGGCGTTCGCGCTCGGGCCGCACCTGGGCATGCAGTGCCACGTGGAAATGACGCCCGACATGATCCGCAGCTGGTGCGAATCGGGCAAGGGAGAACTGGCGCGCTGCGCCTGCGCGTCGGTGCAGGACGCGGCCGAAATCCAGTCGCAGCTGCAGCCGCGGGTGGCGGCGCTCAATGCCGTCGCGGCGCGGCTTTACGCGCGCTGGATCTCGGGATTGAAGGGCTGAAGGATTGAAGGACCGTCCGCGCACACCCCTCGCGCGGACTGATTTAGGCTCGTGCCTCGCGACGCGCGCCAATACGAGCGCGAACCTGGGTCTTCACTTCGCGCAGGCATGGCGCCGGCTTAATCGCGGAAATTCTGGAATTGCAGCGGAATGTCCGCGACCGATTTCTTCACCAGCTGGATCGCCGTCTGCAGCTCGTCCTTTTTCGCGCCCGAGACGCGCACCGCCGTGCCCTGGATGCTCGCCTGCACCTTGAGCCTGGCGTCCTTGATCAGCTTGACGATCTTTTTCGCCTGCTCCGATTCGATGCCGTTCTTGACTTCGACCACCTGCTTGATCTTGTCGCCGCCGACCTTCTCCGTATCCTTCGGCTCGAGCGCGCGCACGTCCACACCGCGCTTGGCGCACTTGCCGGTGAACACGTCCATCAGCTGCTTGAGCTTGAACTCGTCGTCGGCGTAGACCGTCAGCGTGAGTTCGGACTGCTCGATGCGCGCATCCGAACCCTTGAAGTCGAAGCGGTTGCTGACTTCCTTGTTGCACTGGTCGATCGCATTCCTGAGTTCGACCTTGTTGACTTCGGAGGTGATGTCGAATGAAGGCATGGTTGGTCTCTCGTGCCGGATGACGGCGATTAACGGGGCAGGACAATTATACTGCAGGGCATGAAGGCGCCGCGGGCGCGAGCCGATACAAGATACAATTTGCAGCCAGCGGTGGCGGGGAACGCGACCGCAATCTTTCAACGGAGAACATGAATGGCGCATTGGATACGCTTCGAGCATCAGGGCCGGACCGGCTTCGGCGTGCTCGAGAACGGAAGCATCAGGATTCACTCGGGCGACATGTTCGGCGGCGCGCAGCCCAGCGCAGAGCGCGTCGACCTTGATTCCGTCAGGGTGCTCACGCCGACGCAGCCGACCAAGATGGTGGCGCTGTGGAACAATTTCCACGCGCTCGCGGCGAAGCTGGGAAATCCCGAGCCGCCGGAGCCGCTGTACTTCCTCAAGGGCAACAACTCCTTCCTCGCGCACGGCGAGGTCATCCGCGTGCCCGCCTCGTATTCCGGGAAAGTGGTGTATGAGGGCGAACTGGGCATAGTCATAGGCAGGCGCTGCAAGGCGGTGTCCGAGGCCGATGCGCCCGGCTGCATTTTCGGCTATACCTGCATCAACGACGTCACTGCCGCGGAAATCCTCAACCGCGACGCAACGTTTGCGCAGTGGTCGCGCGCCAAGAGTTTCGACACCTTCGGCGTATTCGGGCCGGTGATCGCCACCGGACTCGACCCGGCCGGCCTGGTGATCCGGACCGTGCTCAACGGCCAGGAGCGGCAGAACTATCCGGTGGCCGACATGATTTTCGCGCCGACGCGGCTGGTCAGCCTGATATCGCAGGACATGACGCTGCAACCGGGCGACGTGATCGCCTGCGGCACCTCGCTCGGCGTGGGCTCGATGAAACCGGGCAGCAGCGTCAGCATCGTCATCGAGGGCATCGGCGAACTCAGCAACCGCTACGAGTAAGAACGCGTTGCAAAATGGAATTTTGCAGCGCCCGATACAGCGGAGTACGAGTGGACGCGCCCCGAAGGAAGTCCCCGAAGGGGATTTCCCCTCGTTTTGAAATAAGAACTAGGTGCGGCGCGGGTGCGCCAAAGCAAACGGGCCGTTTCGGCTGGTCCGAAACGGCCCGTAAGCAGCAGTGGCGGCGCGCCTTTACTTCGTCTGGCGCTTGCGCAGATTCGCCGCGATGCGCATGCGCAGCGCGTTCAGGCGGATGAAGCCTTCCGCGTCCCCCTGGTCGAAGGCGCCGCGATCTTCCTCGAAGGTGGCGATGGCGGTATCGAACAGCGAATCGGTCTTCGA
>JAAOZY010000291.1 GCA_012274205.1 Betaproteobacteria bacterium | reverse complement strand
TTTTTTCCGTCCGGCGGCGCCGCAAGATCGCGGTCCAGATGCAGGAAGCGCGCGCCCGGGATGTGCGATTTTGCGTACTCCTCCCCGCCCGAATCCGGTTTGGCGAGGTCGTGGCGGCAGTCGAAAATCACCCATGCGGGGTCGACGAGGTGTGCGGCGAGCGTTGCAGTGCTGACCAGGGTGGTGTGCGGCATGCGTGTCCTTGTCCTAACTCTGTGTGCACGCCGGGGCCCTCCCGGCGCCGGCGCATCAGGCCGGTTTTCCCAGTTCGCGCCGCAGGTATTCGTGGAAATGCAGCATGCCGTCTTCCATCGGCGACTGATACGGGCCGGCCTGGCTGATTCCCTGCTGCATCAGCGCCCTGCGGCCGCGGTCCATGCGCAGCGCGATCTCGTCGTCCTCGATCGCGGTTTCCCAGTAGGCCGCCTGTTCCGCTTCGACGAATTCGCGCTCGAACAGGACTACGTCCTCGGGATAGTAGAACTCGACCACGTTGGTAGTCGCCTGCGGCCCGCGCGGATGCAGCGTGCTCACCACCAGCACGTGCGGATACCACTCGATCATGATGTTCGGATAGAGCGTGAGCCAGATCGCGCCGTGCGGCGGCACTGCGCCCTGGTAGTAGTCGAGCACCGCCTTGTGCCAGCGCGCATAGGTCGGCGACCCGGCCTTGGACAGGCGGTTATTGAGGCCCACCGTCTGCACCGAATGGCGCGGTCCGAATTGCCATTCCAGGTCGTCGCAGGTGACGAAATTGCCCAAACCCGGATGAAACGGGACGACGTGATAATCTTCGAGGTAGACCTCGATGAAGGTTTTCCAGTTGTAATTGCACTCGTGGATGTGCACGCGGTCCAGCATATAACCGGAGAAATCCAGATCGGCGCGCTCGCGCAGCATGCTCAAGTCCTGCGCAATATCGCGCTTGCCCGCGAACAGCAGTCCGTTCCAGCTCTGCAGCGGTGTCTTGTGCAGGTCGAGACAGGGATTGTCGGGAAAGTGCGGGGCGCCCAGCAGTTCGCCGCGCGTGTTGTAGGTCCAGCGGTGCAGCGGGCAGACGATGTTGCGCGCATTGCCGCGGCCTTCGAGCATCACCGCCTGGCGGTGGCGGCAGACATTGGACAGGAGTTCGACGCCTCCCGCATTGCGGATCAGCAGCTTCGCATGGTCCATCCACTCGAGGCTGTGATAGTCGCCCTCGTCCGGCACCATCAGTTCATGGCCGATATAGCCTGGACCGCAGTCGAACAGCAGTTTTTGCTCGAGTTCCAGCATCTGCTGGTCGAAATACCAGGAGACCGGAAGCTGCGGGCTGCTTTGCTTGAGAATTGAGGGGCTGGCGATATCGGACATTACTTAACCTCGCTAGGCTCGTGCGCGGCTCGTACGCAAAGCCAGTCGGCAAAAGGCCAATATTTCAGAATTTTACCGTGTTTTTGATTTGACTGGCAGGGTGAAGTTCAGCTATTTTCACGGTTTGCAAGGTCTATTTCCTATCATGCCTAAATCGCCCAAGCCGATTTCCACTGGCGGCGAGTCCCTCAGTTTCGAAGCCGCTCTTGCCGAGTTGGAAAAGCTCGTTGCCGGAATGGAATCGGGGCAGCTGTCGTTGGAGCAATCCATCGCCGCGCACAAGCGCGGACTGGAACTCGCGCACTATTGCCAGGCCAAACTCGCGCAGGCGCAGCAGCAAGTGCAGATACTCGAAGCCGATACCCTCCAAGCCTTTCCTGGTGCCGAACAAAACGACTGATTTTGCCGCCTGGATGGCAGCGGTCCAGGCGCGCATGGAAAACGTGTTGCAGCGCCTGCTGCCGGCAGCGGAAATCGTGCCCGAGCGCCTGCATCGTGCGATGCGCTATGCCGTGCTCGGCGGGGGCAAGCGCGTGCGGCCGCTGCTCGCATTTGCGGCCGGGGAACTGGCGCAGGCCGATGCCGCGCGGCTTGAATTCGTCGCGGCCGCGGTTGAATTGATCCATGCCTATTCGCTGATACACGACGACCTGCCGTGCATGGACGATGACGTTCTGCGCCGCGGTAAGCCGACCTGCCATGTCGAATTCGACGAGGCCACCGCCTTGCTCGCCGGGGATGCGCTGCAGCCGCTCGCGTTCCAGCTGCTCGCGGAGAACGCGCTTGCGGACAGCGCGCAAGCGCAGCTCGAGATGCTCAGGATCCTGGCGCTGGCGAGCGGCTCGCGCGGCATGGCCGGCGGACAGGCGATCGACCTCGCCAGCGTCGGCAAGACGCTCGGCCTGCCCGAGCTCGAGTTCATGCACATCCACAAGACCGGCGCGCTGATCCGCGCCGCGACGATGCTCGGCGCGCGCTGCGGCGGCGGACTTGGCGCGGAGGAGTTCGAGCGCCTGGAGCGCTACGCCAAGACGGTGGGGCTGGCGTTCCAGGTGGTGGATGACGTGCTCGACTGCGAAGCAAGCACCGCCACGCTCGGGAAAACGGCGGGCAAAGACGCAGCGCAGGCGAAGCCGACTTATGTCAGCATACTGGGGCTGGCGCGCGCGCGGGCGCTTGCCGAAGAGCTCCGCGGCGAGGCGCAGGCGGCGCTGTCGCCCTTCGACGCCAGGGCCGGACGCCTGCGCGAACTCGCGGATTTCATCGTATTGCGCAAATTCTAGAACCTGGATGCCTCTGTAAAGTCGAACGTGAGCAGCGAAAAAACACACCAGCCGAAAGACGATTTCGATGCGTCGAAGTACGCCCTGCTGAAGACCGTCAACAGCCCGGCCGAGCTGCGCGCGCTGGAGCGGCGCCAGCTGGCGCAGCTGGCGGACGAGCTGCGCGCCTATATCATCGACTCGGTCAGCCGTACCGGCGGCCATCTTTCGTCCAACCTCGGGACGGTGGAACTCACCATCGCGCTGCACTATGTTTTCGATACGCCGCGCGACCGGCTGGTGTGGGACGTGGGCCACCAGACCTATGCGCACAAGATCCTCACCGGGCGGCGCGAGGGCATGGCCAGGCTGCGCATGCACGGCGGCATTTCCGGCTTTCCGCGGCGCGCGGAGAGCGCGTACGACACCTTCGGCACGGCGCATTCGAGCACCTCGATCTCGGCGGCGCTGGGCATGGCGCAGGCGGCGCGGCTGCGCGGCGAGGACCGGCGTGCGGTCGCGATCATCGGCGACGGCGCCATGTCGGCGGGCATGGCGTTCGAGGCGATGAACAACGCCGGCGTGATGGACACCAATCTGCTGGTAGTGCTCAACGACAATGACATGTCGATATCGCCACCCGTGGGCGGGCTCAACAAATACCTGGCGCGGCTGCTCTCGGGCGGCCTGTACGGCGCCGCGCGCAAGGCAAGCGAAGCGGTGCTGGGCAAGGTGCCGCCGCTGTGGGAGCTGGCCAAGCGCGTCGAAGAGCATGCCAAGGGCATGGTGGTGCCTTCGACCCTGTTCGAAGAGTTCGGCTTCAACTACATCGGCCCGATCGACGGCCACGATCTGGACTCGCTGATCCCGACGCTGAAGAACATCCGTGAATTGAAGGGGCCGCAATTCCTCCACGTGATCACGCGCAAGG
>JAAOZY010000290.1 GCA_012274205.1 Betaproteobacteria bacterium | reverse complement strand
TTGCCTCCAAATGCGGATGACTGCAAGGCGCGCGACGCCCCGAAGGAAGTCCCCTCGGGGGACGAAGCCAAGGGTGGTTCCCTTGGCGAGGAGCGCAACGCCGCAGGCGCCGCATTTGGAGGCAATCCGAAGGGACGGGGGATAATTTGGGCGCAGCGCTGCGTTGCTCGTCGCTTGTTTGGAACAACCAAACGGCGCTCCTCGCGCCTTGCGCTGCATCCCAAATTACCCCCGTCGCGTTCATGTGCTGAATGTTAACAGACCCACTCCCGCGCCGTAATCGAGCTGGCATCATGTCCATCCTTCCCTTAACAGATTGCGCTGCTGCCGCCCGCGCGCGGCGATGCTGATCCATCCCCAAATCGATCCGGTCGCGATCGGTTGGCGCTTACGAGCGATCGCGACATGTTCCCAAGGCGGCCCGTATCCATGTTGATTCATCCGCAGATCGATCCGGTCGCGATCGCAGTGGGCCCGCTGGCGGTGCGCTGGTACGGCCTGATGTACCTGCTCGGTTTCGGCATCGCCTTCATGCTCGCGCGCAGCCGCATCAAGCGCGGCATAAGCGGCAACATCACGTATGAGGTATTCGACGACCTGTTCTTTTTCAGCGTGCTCGGCGTGGTGCTGGGCGGGCGCCTGGGTTACGTGCTGTTCTACAAACCGGCCTTCTACGCCGCGCATCCATTCGATATCGTAGCCGTATGGCAGGGCGGCATGTCCTTCCATGGCGGATTTCTGGGCGTGCTGCTGGCGATGCTCTATATCGCGCGCAAACACCGCATACGCTGGCTCGCGATCACCGATTTCATCGCGCCGCTGATTCCGCCGGCGCTGGCCGCGGGGCGCATCGGCAATTTCATCAACGGCGAGCTGTGGGGCCGCGTCACCGACCTGCCCTGGGGCATGGTTTTCCGCGGCGCCGGCCCGCTGCCGCGCCATCCGTCGCAATTGTACGAATTCGCGCTCGAGGGCGTGCTGCTGTTCGCCTTGCTGTGGCTGTATTCGGCCAGACCGCGCCCGCGCGGCGCGGTATCGGCGATGTTCCTGATCGGCTACGGCACGCTGCGCTTCATTGCCGAGTTTTTCCGGGAGCCCGACGATTTTCTCGGCCTGCTGGCGTTCAACCTCTCCATGGGTCAATGGCTGTCCCTGCCGATGATTGCGGCTGGCATCGTCATGCTCGCCTGGGCGCGACGAAAGGTGTAGTCTATTTACACAGGGGGCTGCCATGGACGATGATGAAGCGCTACACGCAGCGCTGCGACAGCGCATCAGCGAGCTGCGGACCGAGCACGATGATCTCGACGACGCGATTGCGCGACTTTCGGAAAATTCTTTGCCTGACCAGCTGCGCTTGCAGCGGCTGAAGAAGCGCAAGCTGCTGCTGAAAGATCAGCTGACGCATCTCGAGCGCCAACTGGATCCGGACGTGCTGGCCTAGGCGCGACCCGTTCCCTGGGTTCAGTTGCGCCGGCCCGACAGCAGGCCGGGCTTGAGGCCGATCGCCACGCTGGCGTCCTGCAGGCGCAGGAACGTGGCATAGCCTTCAGGCGCCACCGCAAAACCGTAGGACAGGGTGCCCTTCAAGCGCACCGCCTGTGGGCTGAACAGCCCGGCCCCGGGGCTGAAGCCGGGCAGGTGCACGTAGGGCACCGGCGTGTCGGCGCAGTCCGGGCACACTCCTGCCGTGCCTGCCAGGGTGATCTGCCTCGGGTCGCTGTGCATGGCGGCAAGATAGCCGCGCAATTCCACCTGCTGGCCCGAAAGCGCCTCGGCGCGCTTGCTGAAAGTCATGCGCGGTGTGCCGATGTAATCGAACAGATCGCGGAAAGAGATGTTCTGCATGTGCAATGATTCCTTTGTCTGCCGCCGTTCAGCCCAGCGCGCGCAGCACCAGCGAGCCGCCCGTGGCGAGCAGCAACAGCGCCACCATGCGCAGCAGCAGTTCGTGCGAGATGTGCCGGAACAGGCGCGACGCAACGCTGACGCCGGCAAACGCCGCCGGTAGCACGGCGAGCGCCGCGAGCAGCACCTCGCGCTTGAGCAGCAGGCCGGTAAGCGCGAACGCCGCGACGCGCATGCCGATGCTGAACAGCGTGGTCAGCGTGAGGGTAGCGCGGAACTGCTCCTTGGCCAGGGGCCGGTGGGAAAGGTAAATGGCGTAGGGCGGACCGCCGGCGCCGAACAGGGTGCTGGTGACGCCGCCGACGAATCCGGCAACATAGGCCCACGCGGTGTTGACGATGGCGCCCCCCGGCCGGCGCATCAGGCTGTAGCCGGCGTAGATCAGCACAAAGACCCCGAGCGCCAGCATGGCGCCGGCGCGCGGCAGATTGACCAATACGGTCACGCCGACGGTGGTGCCGGCCAGCACCAGCGGCACCATGCGCACGAGCTCGCTCTTGTTCGCGTCCTGCGGACGCTGCAGGCCGATGCGCAGCGCATTGGCCAGATCCATCAGCGCGAACACCGACAGCGCAAACGGCAGTGGCACGAAATGCGTTGCCAGCGGAATGGTCACCAGTGCAGCGCCGAAACCGGTGATGCCGTAGACCAGGGAGCCGAGGAAGGCGGTCCCCGCCATCATCAGCAACAGCGCGGCGTCATGCGGCATCAGGGTGCAGGCGCCTAGCAGCGGGCTGGCGCGCGCAGCGCGCGCGCCAGCACCTGCGCGACATGTATGGCCTCGCGTTCGGCAGAGTCAGAATGTTCGCCGCCTTTGAGGCCATCGTGGATCTGGTGACGACAGCTGGTGCCGTCGGCCACCAGCAGCGTATCGCCGCCGGCCGAGCGCAGCGCCGGCAGCAGCGCAGCTTCGGCCATTTTCATGGATATTTCGTAGTGCTCCGCTGCGTAGCCGAACGCGCCGGCCATGCCGCAGCAGCCCGACTCCACTGTTTCCACCTGCAGTTCCGGAATCAGCCGCAGCACCTGCTCCACCGAGGACATGGCGCCGAATGCCTTCTGATGACAATGGCCGTGGAGCAGCGCTTTTTTTTCCGGCAAGGTCTGCAGCTCCAGCTTCAGCCTGCCGGCCTGGTGCTCCGCCGCCAGGAATTCCTCGAACAGCAATGCATTCGCGGCGAGCGCGTCCGCCTCGGCGCCGGGCAGCATGGACTTGAATTCGTCGCGCAGGGTGTAAAGACAGGAGGGCTCCAGCCCGATCACCGGAATGCCGCGCGCCACGTAGGGCGCGAGCGCCGCGAGGGTGCGCCGCGCCTCCGCCCTGGCCTCGTCGACCAGCCCGCTGGCGAGGAAGGTTCGGCCGCAGCACAGCGGGCGCCCGCCCTCGGCTGCGCGGGCGCGGTGCACGCGATAGCCCGCCGCGCGCAGCACCGCCAGCGCCGCGCGCGCATTGTCCGGCTCGAAATAGTTGTTGAACGTGTCGGCCAGGAGCACGACCTCCGGCCCGGACTGGGCGCTCAGCTGCGCAGCGTCTGCATCAAGATGGAAGGCATCGCCGCGCCACTTGGGCAGGGAACGCTGCGCCGACAGGCCCAGCAGCGTTTCGCTCAGCCGGGCAAGGCCGGGAATCGTATCGCGCAAATTGGCCAGCGCCGGCAGGCGCGCGGCCCAGGGCGCGTAGTGCGGCAGCCAGGCGACCAAGCGGTCTTTGAGCGAAAGGCCGTGGCGTTTACCGTAGTGATACAGGAACTCGATTTTCATTTTCGCCATGTCGACGCCGGTGGGGCATTCGCGCTTGCAGCCCTTGCAGCTCACGCACAGCTCCATGGCCTCGCGCATCGCCTCCGAGGTGAAGGCGTCGGCGCCCAGCTGTCCTGAAAGCGCCAGGCGCAGCGTATTTGCACGGCCGCGGGTAAGGTCGCGCTCGTTGCCGGTGGCGCGGTAGGACGGACACAT
>JAAOZY010000289.1 GCA_012274205.1 Betaproteobacteria bacterium | reverse complement strand
TGCGCCAGGACGGCGCGGACCGGGTCGAAGTGCTCGGCGTGCGCGGCAAGCCGGCGCCGGAGCGCCTCAAGGCCACGGTCTGTTTCGACGGCGGCTGGCTGGGCGAGGGCGAGATCTCGGTAGCCGGCCCGAACTGCCTCGCACGCGCGAAGAGCATCGCTGAGGTGCTGCTCGAACGCCTGCGCCGGCGCAAGCTCAAGGTGCACTCGCGCGTCGATCTCATCGGCATCGCCAGCGTGCACGACGACGACAGCGGCACCCTGTGGCGATCGTACGCGGGCCCCGAGCCGGCCGACATTCGCGTGCGCCTCGCGGTGGCGGGCGCGGCGCACGACGATGTCGACCAGGCGGCGCGCGAAGTGCTGGCGCTGCTGTGCTGCGGGCCGGCCGGATCGGGCGGCGCGCGCTGGCGCACGACGCAGCGCATCCGCACGCAATCGTATCTCGTGCCGCGCGCGAGCGTGCACCCGCGCGTGAGCATGAAACCGGCCGGAGACTGGCTGTGATGGCCGATCTTGACGATATCGTCACGGTGCCGCTGCACGCCGTCGCGCATGGCCGCGCCGGCGACAAAGGCAATCGGCTCAACGTGAGCGTGATCCCGTACGAGGCCGAGGCCTATGCGCTGCTCGCCGCGCAACTCACGCCCGAGCGCGTGCTCGCGCTGTTCGCGCACCGGCACGCAGCGAAAGTGACGCGCTACGATTTGCCGCTGTTGCACGCGTTCAACTTCGTCATCGACGACGTGCTCGAGGGCGGGGTGAACGGCAGCCTCAACCTCGACGGCCACGGCAAGACCAACTCCTTCCGTCTGCTCAGCCTGCCGGTGGACGTGCCGCGGCTGCTGCTGCGCCTGCGGCGCTGAAGCGGGACTAGGCTGAACTGACCACCGAATACGCGCCGGCGTGCTCGCTGAGCCAGCGCCGCGACAGTCCGCTTTCCTGCTGCCGCGGATGGAAGTCGCGCCGCAGGTAGGCGAACCAGGGCTGCAGCGCGGCGCGCGCGAGGCCGCGCCGGCCCAGGAGCCAGCGCGCCGCGCTCGCCCAGCTGCGCCAGCGCCACAACTCGCCCTCGTGCCGCAGGTTGTCCACGGTCTGGCGCAGCGTGTCGCCGAGGAAAATCAGGGTGACGCGGCGAAACCAGGTGATGCGCCATGCATGGCTGCCGCCCAGCGCCTGATACAGGTCGAAGGCGGTGCTCCTGTGCTCGGACTCTTCCGCGCTGTGCCACTGCCACAGGGTGGCGAGGCGGGCTTCGGTGTCGGCGAACAGTTCCGGCGTCCCCAGTATCCATTCGGCGAGGATGGCGGTGAAGTGCTCGTTGGTGGCGGTGATGGCGAGCGCATGGCGCGGGTCGATGCCCTGCATCAGCTTGAGCCGTTCGGCCGCGCGCAATTCCCAGGCGTTAACCAGGCCCTGCCGCGCCAGCTGCGCGTTGAACAGGCTGTGGATGCGCCGGTGCGTCGCTTCCTGGCCGACGAAGCCCCGTACTTCGTCCCGATACTTTTCCTGCCGATCCGGCGGAAGAATGCTGAAGCCATCCTTCACCGCGTCGATGAAGAATTGCTCGCCGACGGGAAAGCTCATCGACAGCGCGTTGAACAGCGCGCTGAGAAAGGCGTCACCGCCGCACCAGCGGCGCGCGAACGGGGTTTCAAGCTCGATCAGCAGGCGTCGGACGACCAGCTCGCTCATTGACGGTCCGCGCTCAGGCGTTCTGCGCCGACATCATGCGCGCCAGCCGCTTCGCGATGATCGCCTCGGCCTCGGCGACGATGCGCGCGATCAGCGCCGCGCAGGTCGGAATGTCGTGGATCAGGCCCTGGATCATGCCCGCGGACCAGACGCCGAAATCCGGGTCGCCTTCCTCGTAGACCTTCCTGCCGCGCGCGCCGGCGACCAGATGGCGCACGTCCTCGATGGTGGCGCCGCCTTTCTTCTCCACCGCGAGCACTTCCTGGCTCACCGCGTTCCTGGCCACGCGCGCGGTGTTGTGCAGGGTGCGGAAGATCAGGTCGGTGGCGCGCTCGTCGTTGGCCACGAGCTGCTCCTTGATGCGCTGGTGGATCGGCGCCTCGACCGTGGCCATGAAGCGCGTGCCCATGTTGATGCCCTCGGCGCCGAGCGCGAGCGCGGCGGCGAGGCCGCGCCCGTCGCCGAAGCCGCCGGAGGCGATCATCGGGATGCTCACCTTGTCCGCGGCCGCGGGGATCAGGATCAGGCCGGGGATGTCGTCCTCGCCCGGATGGCCGGCGCATTCGAAGCCGTCGATGGATATCGCGTCGGCGCCGATCTTCTCCGCCTTGATCGCATGGCGCACCGCGGTGCATTTGTGGATCACCTTGATGCCGTGCTTTTTCAGCTCGGCGATATGTTCCTGCGGGTTGTAGCCCGCGGTCTCGACGATCTTGATGCCGGCATCGATGATCGCCTGGCGGTATTCCGCATAGGGCGGGGGCTTGAGCGCGGGCAGGATGGTCAGGTTGACGCCGAAGGGCTTGTCGGTGAGATCGCGGCAGCGCGCGATTTCCTGCGTCAACTCCTCGGGCGTGGGCTGGGTCAGCGCGGTGATGAAGCCGAGCGCGCCGGCGTTGGCCACCGCCGACACCAGCTGCGCGCGCCCCACCCACTGCATGCCGCCCTGCACAATCGGGTGCTCGACGCCGAACAATTCGGTGAACCTGGTGCGCAACATTTTATTCTCCCTGGATGGTGCAATCGATTCCGTGCCGCGTCCGCGCGGGTTAGAATTCCGCACCGGCTCGCAATGTTTGCCGACTTGTCGCGCGGCGGCAGCTGCTGCGCAGGCCCGGGTCGATTGTACCAAGCTTGATGCGGCGATTACGGCGGAGGCGCTAAGCTGGTGAGTGCGCTGTTGCAGGTCGATAGTCTGCGCGTGGACATACTCACGCCGATGGGCATGCTGCACGCGGTGCGCGGCGTGGACCTCGCGCTCGATGCGGGCGAGACCCTGTGCCTGGTGGGCGAATCCGGCTGCGGCAAATCCCTGTCCGCGCTGGCGTTGATGGGCCTGCTGCCGCGCGCGGCGCGGCGCAGCGCGGTGCACTTCAGCCTCGCCGGCGAGGACCTGCAGCGCGCGAGCGAAGCGCGCATGGCCGATTTGCGCGGCAACCGCATGGCGATGATCTTCCAGGAGCCGATGACCTCGCTCAACCCGTCCTGGTCGATCGGCAACCAGCTCGAGGAAGGCTGGCTGCGCCATCGCGGCGGGCCCCGGGCGGCGGCGCGCGCGCGCGCGCTGCACCTGCTCGAGCGCGTCGGCATCACCGGCGCCGCCAGCCGACTCGGCCAATACCCGCACCAGCTCTCCGGCGGCCTGCGCCAGCGCGTGATGATCGCGATGGCGCTGATGTGCGCGCCGGCGCTGATGATCGCGGACGAGCCGACCACCGCGCTCGATGTGACGGTGCAGGCGCAGATCCTGCACCTGCTGAAGGAGCTGCAGCGCGAATTCGGCATGGGCCTGATCCTGATCACCCACGATCTGGGCATCGTCGCGCGCGTGGCCGACCGCGTGGCGGTGATGTACGCCGGTGAGATCGTGGAGCAGGGGCCGGTGGCGCAGCTGTTCCGCCGGCCTGCGCATCCGTACACGCGCGGCCTGCTCGAATGCATTCCGGTGCCGGGGCGCCTCGCCCCGGGCGCGCGCCTGGGCACGATTCCCGGCGTGGTCAGCCCGCCCCTAGGCGCGCTCGCCGGCTGCCAGTTCCGCAATCGCTGCAGCCAGGCCGAGGACATTTGCGCGACGCACACGTTCGAGCTGCGCGCGCTCGGCGGCGGCCAGCAGCTGCGCTGCCGGCTCGAAGCAGATCAGCCGTGATGCGTGCACTGTGCCTATGAGCGACACCTTGCTCGAACTGGTGGACGTGCGCCGGCAGTTCGCGGTGAGCGCGGGCATGTTCCGCGGCTCGCGCACGCTGCATGCGGTGAACGGCGTGTCGCTGGCGCTGCGCCGCGGCGAGGTGCTCGGTCTGGTGGGCGAATCCGGTTGCGGCAAATCGACGCTGGGGCGCATGCTGCTCGGGCTGATGCCGGCGAGCGCGGGGGCGATCCGCCTCGAGGGCCGGCCGATCGCCGCGTTCGGCGCGCGCGAACTCGCGCGGCGGGTGCAGCCTATATTCCAGGATCCGTACTCCTCGCTCAATCCGCGCAAGACCGTGGGCGCGATCGTCGGCCTGCCGCTGGCGGTGCACGGCGCCGAAGCCGGCGGCCGCGCGCTGCGCAGGCGCGTGCAGGAAACGATGGAACTGGTGGGCCTGCCGGCGCGTTTTTTCCACAGCTATCCGAACCAGCTCTCCGGCGGCCAGCGCCAGCGCGTCGCGATCGCGCGCGCGCTGGTGATGCGCCCGGAAATCCTGATCTGCGACGAACCCACCTCGGCGCTCGACGTCTCGGTGCAGTCGCAGATCCTGAACCTGCTCGAGGACGCGCGGCGCGAATTCAACCTGACCTACCTCCTGATCAGCCACAACCTCGCAGTGGTGGAGCACATCGCAACGCGCGTCGCGGTCATGTACCTCGGGCGCATCGTCGAGGAGGCCGACACCGCGCGCCTGTTCCGCGCGCCGCGCCATCCGTACACGCGCGCGCTGCTCGCCTCGGTGCTCACGCCCGAGCCCGGGCTGGGCGTGCCGGACACGCATCTGGGCGTGAGCTATCCGAATCCGATAGACCCGCCGCCGGGCTGCACCTTCCATCCGCGCTGCGCCGAGGCCATGCCGGTCTGCCGCGAGCGCGCGCCGGCGCCGCTCGCCGATGCGCGCGGCCGCGTGGAATGCCATTTGTACGACAATGCGTTACAGTAGCAAGGCCAACCCTGGAGGAGCATGATCATGCCTAACTACCGCAAGCTGCTAAGCCTGACGCTGCTGGCCGCCGCCGTCGCGTTTGCCCTGCCGGCCGAAGCCGGCAAGCGCGACAATTCAGTCAAGTGGGCGTCCAACCAGGTGCCGGAGAGCCTGGACGCCTATTTCAACAATGTGCGCATCGGCGTGATTCTCGCGCACCATATCTGGGATACGCTGATCTACCGCGATCCGAAGACCAATGCGTATAAACCCTCGCTCGCGACCGCCTGGCGCTGGATCGACGACAAGACCCTGGAATTCGATTTGCGCAAAGGCGTGAAATTTCACAATGGCGAGGATTTCGACGCGGACGACGTGGTGTATACGCTCAACTTCGTGTCCAAGCCCGAAAACAAGTCGACCACGCAGCAGAACGTCAACTGGATCGCCTCGGCGGAGAAGGTCGATCAGTACAAGGCGCGCATCCATCTGAAGAAACCCTTCCCCGCGGCGCTGGAATACCTCGCCGGCCCGGTGGTGATCTATCCGGGCGAGTATTACGCCAAGGTCGGGCCCAAGGGCATGAGCGAGAAGCCGGTCGGCTCCGGCCCCTATATGGTGGTCGAGGCCCAGCCGGGGCGGCTGGTGCGCCTGAAGCGCAATCCGAATTACTTCAAGGACAGCCCCAAGCCGCAACCCAGGATCGAGACGCTGGAGCTGCGCCTCGTCCCGGACCAGAATACCCAGACCGCCGAATTGATGGCGGGGGGGCTGGACTGGATATTCAACGTGCCGCCGGACCAGGCGCAGCAGCTGAAGACCGTGCCCACGCTGCAGGTGAAGGCGGGCGAGACCATGCGCATCGTGTTCCTGACCATGGCCTCGGGCGAGCAGACGCCGACGCCGATGCTGAAGGACATACGCGTGCGCAAGGCGATCAGCCACGCGATCAACCGCGAGGCCATGCTCAAGACGGTGGTGGGCGAATCGGCGCGCGTGATCAACACGCAGTGCTTCCCCGGGCAATTCGGCTGCACCGACGAGGGCGCGCCGCGCTATAACTACGATCCGGCGAAAGCCAGGGCGCTGCTGAAGGAGGCCGGTTATCCGAACGGCTTCGACATCGACCTGTATGCCTATCGCGAGCGCCCGCAGACCGAGGCGATGATCGGCTACCTGCACGCGGTCGGCATCCGCGCGAACCTGCGCTTCATGCAGTACGCGGCGATGCGCGATGCGCTGCGCGAGCACAAGGCCGGATTCGCGCACCAGACCTGGGGCTCGTTCTCGGTCAACGACGTCTCCGCCAGCACGCCGGTGTACTTCAAGTTCCTCGCCGACGACGTGACGCGCGACGCGCAGGTGCGCGACCTGCTCGAAGCCGGCGACACTTCGGTCAAGCCCGAAGTGCGCAAGGTCGCCTACAAGAATGCGCTCAAGCGCATCGCCGACGAGGCCTACTCGCTGCCGATGTACTCGCTGCCGGTGTACTACGCCTACGCCAAGGACCTGCAGTTCCAGCCCTATCCGGACGAGATCCCGCGTTTCTGGGAGTATTACTGGAAGTGAGCGCAGCCGCGGCCGGCGCTTAGCGCGACATGCTGCAATACGCGCTCAAGCGGGCGGTGCTGGCGCTGCTGGTGGCGCTCACTGTCTCGCTGGTGTGCTTCCTGCTGGTGAACCTCTCGACCGACGTGGCCACGGCCATGGCGGGCGAGGGCGCCACCGCGGAAACCATCGATTCGATCCGCCACCAGTACGGCCTCGACCGGCCGCTGGCGGTGCAATACTTCGAATGGCTGGGGCGCGCGGCGCTGGGCAACTTCGGCGATTCGCTCTACTTCCGCACGCCGGTGGCGGCGCTGGTGCTCGAGCGCATGCCCACCACCATGATCCTCGGCGGCGCCGCGCTCGGTTTCGCCCTGCTGCTGTCGATCCCGCTGGGCGTGATCGCGGCGCTCAAGCCCAACAGCTGGGTCGACCGGCTCACGCTGACCATCGCCGTCGTCGGCCAGGCGATGCCGACTTTCTGGTTCGCGCTGCTGTTGATGTTCCTGTTCGGTGTCACGCTGAAGATACTGCCGATTTCCGGCGGTGACACCTGGCAGCACTTCATCCTGCCTTCGATCGCGCTTGGCTACTACGCGACGCCTGCGATCATGCGGCTCACCCGCTCGGGCATGCTCGAAGTGCTGGAATCCGACTACATCCGCACCGCGCGCGCCAAGGGCCTGAAGAGCGCGAGCGTGCTGTTCAAGCATGCGCTGCGCAACGCGGTGGCGCCGGTGGTCGCGCTCGCGGCGGTGCAGCTCGGTTTTCTGCTCGGCGGCTCGGTGGTGATCGAAACCATATTCGCGCTGAACGGCCTGGGCTATCTCGCCTGGGAGGCCATCGGCCACAATGATTTTCCGGTGGTGCAGGCGGTGGTGCTGCTGATCTCGATCGTCTACATCGTGCTGACGCTGCTCGCGGACGTGGCCAACGCCTGGCTCGACCCGCGCATACGCATAGGCTGAAGCCATGAGCAACCACGCCGCCGTGCTCGACGCCACGCTGGAGCAATCGCTCACCGGCCCCTCGCCGGGCGAGCTGTTGCGCCGGCGCGTACGCGGGCATGCCGGCCTGCTGATCGGCGCGGGCGTGCTCGCGCTGATCGTGCTGATGGCGCTCGCCGCGCCTTGGCTCGCACCGCAGGATCCGTACGCGCAGGATCTCGCCAGCCGCCTGATTCCGCCGATCTGGCACGAACAGGGCAGCTGGACGCACCCGCTCGGCACCGACATGCTCGGGCGCGACTACCTGTCGCGCGTGATCTACGGCTCGCGCATATCGCTGCTGATCGGATTCTCGGTGATGCTGATCTCGGGCGTCATCGGTTCGGTGCTCGGCATCGTGGCCGGC
>JAAOZY010000288.1 GCA_012274205.1 Betaproteobacteria bacterium | reverse complement strand
TCGGTCTTGTTGATATGCTGGCCGCCGGCGCCCGAGGCGCGGAAGGTATCGATGCGGATCTCCGCCGGATTAATGACCACGTCGTTGATTTCGTCGGCCTCCGGCATGACCGCGACGGTGCAGGCCGAGGTATGGATGCGCCCCTGGGTTTCGGTCGCGGGCACGCGCTGCACCCGGTGGCCGCCGGACTCGAACTTAAGCTTGGAAAAAACGCCCTGGCCGATGATCTTGGCGATCACCTCCTTGTAGCCGCCGATTTCCGCGGGGCTCTCCGAAATCACCTCGACCTGCCAGCGGTTGCGCTCGGCAAAGCGCGTGTACATGCGGAACAGGTCGCCCGCGAACAGCGCCGATTCGTCGCCGCCGGTGCCGGCGCGGATTTCGAGGAAGGTGTTGCGCTCGTCGTCCGGGTCTTTGGGCAGCAGCAGCTTCTGCAGACCGGCCTCGATCGCCGTCATGCGCTCCTTCGCCTCGCGCATCTCGGCCTCGGCGAACGCCTTCATCTGCGGATCGGCGAGCATGTCCTGCGCCGTGTGCGCGTCCTCCTCCGCCTGCTTGAACGACTGGTACAGCTCGACCACCGGCGTCAGCTCGGCATGCTCGCGCGTGAGCTTGCGGTAGTTGTCCATGTCGCGCACCACGTCTTCGCCCGACAACAGGCGCGTGAGTTCGCCCAGGCGGCGCACGAGCTGCTCGAGTTTCGAGGCAATAGAAGGCTTCATCGCAACAGGCGGTGGGTCCGCGGCCGGCTAGCGCGGGCTGCGGATCTGGTACAGGCGCGACACCAGCTCGGCGAGCCGGCTGCGCTCTTCGGCGGGCGCGTCGTTGAGCGCCTGCGTGGGCGCGTGCATGAGTTTGTTGGTGAGTCCGTGCGACAGCGCTTCGAGCACCTGCTTCGGGTCGTCGCCGCGGGCGAGCAGCTTCAGCGCGCGCTGCATCTCTTCGCCGCGCGCTTCCTCCGCGTGGCTGCGCAGCGCGCGTATGGTGGGCACAAGATCGCGCGCGGACAGCCAGTGCAGGAAGCCGCCGACATTGGTTTCGATGATGGCCTCGGCCTGCGCCACCGCCGACTGGCGCGCGTCGGCGCCGGTCTTGACCATCTGCCCCAGGTCGTCGACGGTGTAGAGGAACACGTCGTCCATGTCCGCGACCTCGGGTTCGATGTCGCGTGGCACCGCCAGATCCACCATGAACATCGGCCGGTGGCGGCGCGCCTTGATCGCGCGCTCGACCGTTCCCTTGCCGAGGATGGGCAGCGAGCTCGCGGTGCAGGACACCACGATGTCGTATTCGTGCAGCTGTTCGGACATCTCGCGCAGCTCGATGGCGCGGCCGTTGAAGCGGTGTGCCAGCGCGCTCGCCCGCTCCAGCGTGCGGCTGGCCACCGTGATCGCGCGCGGCTGCTGCGCGGCGAAATGGGTGGCGCACAGCTCGATCATCTCGCCCGCGCCGATGAACAGGATCTTTTGCTCTTTCAGGCTGGGGAAAATGCGCGCCGCAAGCTTCACCGACGCCGCCGCCATGGAGACCACGTTGGCGCCGATCTGGGTGTTGGTGCGCACCTCCTTCGCCACCGCAAAGGAGCGCTGGAATAATTTGTGCAGCAGCGTCCCCAGCGTGCCGGCCGATTCGGCCTGGCGCACCGCCTCCTTCATCTGGCCGAGAATCTGCGGCTCGCCCAGCACCATCGATTCCAGGCCCGAAGCGACACGAAATGCGTGGCGCACCGCCTGTTCCTTGGGCAGGGTATAGAGGTAGGGCTTGAGTTCCTGCGGTTTCACGCGCTGGTAATCGGCGAGCCAGAACAGCGCCTCCTGCGGCTCCGCTGCGGAGCAGTACAGCTCGGTGCGGTTGCAGGTGGACAGGATCGCGGCCTCGCCCACCGGCTTGGTCTGGGTCAACTCACGCAACGCCGCCTGCAATTTTTCGGCGTGAAACACCATCTGCTCGCGGATCGCGAGCGGAGCGGTGTTGTGGTTCAGGCCGAGCGCGTAGAGCTGCATGTCGTTTCCGCGAGTTTAACGAGCGCAATTGAGGAGCGCCGGGTTGGCGCTGTCCCCTCCAATTGCGCACGGCTTAATTATATGACAAGTCAATGGCTTAGTCTTTACTCGCGTTTGATCTGGATCAATTGCCGGAATACACCCGCGCATCTGCGGAGCCGGCCCTGGGCCGGCACAATTCCGCACGCCGCGCCTGGCCCCGCTGTTGCCAGGTTCTCAAGGTCCGCCGTGGGCTGCCGCGCCCGCCGCCGCCGCGCGCACGATGCCCTGCGCGTCGACGCCGAAATGGCGGCGCAGCGCCGCGCGCGTGTCGCTGCGGCCGAAGCCATCCGTGCCCAGGGTCCGGTATTTGCCTGGCACCCAGGCGCGGATCAGCTCGGGCAGCGCGGACACATAGTCGCTCGCGGCGACGACCGGGCCGCTGGCCGCACCGAGGCATTGCTCCACCCAGCTTTTGCGCAGTTCGCCCGGATGCTCGCTGTTCCAGCGTTCGCATTCGAGGCCGTCGCGGCGCAGTTCGGTGAAGCTGGTGACGCTGTAGACGTCCGCCGCGATGTCGTATTCCTGCTCCAGGATCTCGGCCGCGGCCAGCGCTTCGCGCAGGATGGTGCCTGCGCCCAGCAGGCGCACGCGCGGCAGCTGCTTCGCCGCCCCGGCCTTCGCGCCGCCGCCGGCCAGCGGCGATGGCCGCAACAAATACATGCCGCGCCTGATTCCTTCCTCGGAACCGGCGGGAAGCGGCGCCTGGGCGTAGTTCTCATTCATCACGGTGACGTAATAGAACACGTCCTCCTGCGCATCGAGCATGCGCCGCATGCCGTCCTGCAGGATCACCGCGAGCTCATAGCCGAAGCACGGGTCATAGGCGGCACAGTTGCTGATGGTCGAGGCGAGCAGATGGCTGGTGCCGTCCTGATGCTGCAGGCCCTCACCGGCCAGCGTGGTGCGCCCGGCGGTGGCGCCGATCAGGAACCCGCGCGAGCGCGAATCCGCGGCCGCCCAGATCAGGTCGCCGACGCGCTGGAAGCCGAACATCGAGTAAAACGCGTAGAAGGGCAGCATCGGCGTGCCGTGCGCGCTGTAGCTGGTCGCTGCCGCGATCCATGAGGACAGCGCGCCGGCCTCGTTGATACCCTCTTCCAGTATCTGGCCGTCCTTCGCCTCCTTGTAAAAGAGCAGCTCGTCGTGGTCCTCGGGCTCGTACAGCTGTCCCAGGGCGGAGTAGATGCCGACCAGGCGGAACAGCGTCTGCATGCCGAAGGTACGCGCCTCGTCGGCGACGATGGGCACGATGCGCCTGCCCAGCACCGGGTCCTTCAACAGCTGCGCCAGTATCTGCACGAAAGCCATGGTGGTGGACTGCTCGCGCACGTTCGAGCCTTCGAGTATTTTCGCGAACTGCGTGAGCGCCGGCACTTCGAGCCTGGGTGCCACGCTGGAGCGCGCCGGCAGGTATCCGCCCAAGGCAGCCCGGCGCGCGTGCAGGTACTTCATTTCCGACGTATCGGCCGCCGGCTTGAAAAAGCGCACCTGCTCCAGGTCATCGTCCGACAGCGGCAGCGCGAAACGCTCGCGAAACGCTCGCAGCGCTTCGAAGTCGAGCTTCTTCTGCTGGTGCGTGCTCATTTTGCCCTGGCCCCAGTGGCCCATGCCGTAGCCCTTCTTGGTCTGCGCGAGGATCACCGTGGGCTGGCCGCGGTGGCGCATGGCAGTATCGTAGGCGGCGTAGATTTTCACCGGGTCGTGGCCGCCGCGGCGCAGGCGGTCGATGTCGTCGTCCGACATGTGCGCCACCAGCGCCTGCAACTCGGGATACTTGTTGAAGAAATGTTCGCGGTTGAAGCGCCCGTCGGTGGCGGCATAGGTCTGGAACTCGCCGTCCACGGTTTCGTGCAGGCGCTGCAGCAGCACCCCATCGTCGTCGCGCGCGAACAGACCATCCCAGTCCGAACCCCACAGCAGCTTCACCACATTCCAGCCCGCACCGGCGTACAGGCCCTCGAGTTCCTGGATCACCGAGCCGTTGCCGCGCACCGGTCCGTCCAGGCGCTGCAAATTGCAATTGACCACCATGATCAGATTGTCGAGGCCTTCGCGCGCGGCCAGCGACAGCCCCGCGAGCGACTCGGGCTCGTCCATCTCGCCGTCGCCGACGAAAGCCCACACCTTGCGCCCGGCGGTGTCGAGCAGGCCGCGGCCGGCGAGGTACTTCATGAAGCGCGCCTGATAGATCGCCTGGATCGGCCCCAGGCCCATGGATCCGGTGGGGAACTGCCAGAAATCGGGCATCAGCCAGGGATGGGGATAGGACGAGAGCCCCTGCCCCCGGTGCAAAGGCGCAGCGGCGCCCGCGACCGCCGCCGGCGCCGCTGCCGCCGCGGCGCCGGTCTCGCGCCGGTAGTGCGCCAGCTGGTCCTCGCTCAGGCGCCCCTCGAGATAGGCGCGCGCATACACGCCGGTGGAGGAGTGCGGCTGGAAATAGACCAGATCGCCGCCCTGGGCGCCCTGTTTCTCCCCGGGCGGGCCGGCGCGGAAGAAATGGTTGAAGCCGACTTCGAACAGATCCGCCGCCGAGGCGTAGCTCGCGATGTGACCGCCGAGTTCCGGATGCGCGCGATTGGCGCGCACTACCATCGCCAGCGCATTCCAGCGCACCAGCGAAGACAGGCGCTGCTCCACCTCGAGATTGCCGGGAAACTGCGGCTGGTCGGCCAGGCCCACGCTGTTGTGATACGGTGTGTTGAGCACCGGCGGCAGCTGTACCCGCCGCTTGCGCGCGTGATCGAGCAGCCGGCGCAGCAGATAGGTCGCGCGTTCGCGCCCTTCGGCCTCCACCATGGCGTCGAAGGCCTCCAGCCATTCGCGCGTCTCGCGCGGGTCGGAATCCTTGGGATTGACGCGCCAGAAGGCGGAGGAACCCAGATCGGATAAGTCGGTCATATCAGCTTCCTTGAACCCGATTGCAATGAGGGTGCATCAATCAATGTGCGAACGCGCGCAGCGCCGCCTCGGTCGCCTGCCACAGCGCGCGCGCCAGCGCCGGGTCGCGCGCCGCGGCGGAACACTGCGCTTCGCGGCAGTTGTTGTAATAGTTGCCGCTGATCCCGGCCACCGCATCGGAGGTGGCGAGGAACACCGGAGTACGGGCGCCTTGCTCGACCGGACTGCCGCCCATGGCGAAACCGCTGCGCAACAGTTTGGTGCCGATCACGCCGGGGTGCAGGCAGTTGGCCGTCACTTTGCCGCTGTCCAGCCGATGCGCCAGCTCGGTGGTGAACAGCACATTGGCCAGCTTGGAAGCGCAATACGCATCATAGCCTGAGTAAGCGCTGGCGGCACGCAGGAACGAAGGCGCGTCCAGGTCCAGCTTGCCGGAGCCGTGGACCACGGAGCTGACGGTTACGATGCGCCCGGCGTTTGCCGCCTGCACCAGATCGAGCAGCAGCCGCGTGAGTTGGAACACGGCAAAGTGATTGACCGCCATGGTCATCTCGAAGCCATCCTCGCTCATACGCTGCCGCTTCTCGAGCACGCCGGCATTGTTGATCAGCACGTCCAGCATCTTGCACTGGCCGCGCACCTGCTGCGCCAGCGCCGTGATCTCGCGCATGCGCGACAGATCGCCCCACACCGGAACCGGCGTCTCCCGCGCCGGCGCCCTGGCCAGCTGCGCCGCCGCGGCCTCGGCCTGTTCGCGGCTGCGCCCGTGTACCAGCACGCGGTGCCCCAGTCCCAGCAACTGGCGCGCGGTTTCGCGGCCAATGCCGTCGGTGGCGCCGCTGACCAGGATGGTTTTGGCTGTCATGCGCTGCAGCAATTCGATCTAAGGGACGCGCCGGGATGGAGCGGTACGCGCGCGATGTTCGCGCTACAGGTTAGCGCTTACTCCGGGAAAAAGCCATCCGGCTGCGCAAGGTCAATGTTGATGCAAATCCCCATTTACACGCGCTATCAATCGCACTAGACTGAATTTTGCAAAAATCGATGAAATTCGGCATTTTCACCGGAATTGCGCGAGCCAGTAACGACCCCAACCAGGAGACCGGGCCATGCAGAAATCTCTGTCTATCGACGCCAACAAATGCACGGGTTGCCTGCAGTGCGAAATGGCGTGTTCCTACGAGAACTACGGCGTATTCAACATTTCCAAGTCGCGTATCAAGGTATTCAATTTCGAGCACGCCGGGCGCATGGTGCCTTACACCTGCACCCAGTGCGCCGAGGCCTGGTGCCTGCACGCCTGCCCGGTTGAGGCAATCAAGATCGATGCCGCGACCGGCGCCAAGGTGGTGAACGACGCCACCTGCGTCGGCTGCAAGGTATGCACCATCGCCTGCCCGTTCGGCACGGTCAACTACGTCGCCGAGACCGGCAAGGTGCAGAAATGCGACCTCTGCGGCGGCGACCCGGCCTGCGCCAGCGCCTGCCCCACCGGGGCAATTACCTACGTCGACTCGAACTGGACCGGTCTGGACAAGATGCAGCAGTGGGCCGGCAAGACCGACACCCAATCGCGTGCCAACGCCTAACAGGAGACAGCCATGGGATGGACAAAGAAGGTTCTGCGCGTCGATCTGACCAAAGGCACGTGCAAATCCGAGCCGCTCAACATGAAGTGGGCGCAGGAATATCTGGGCCAGCGCGGCCTCGCAACAAAGTACTTCATCGCAGAGGTGGATCCGAAAGTCGATCCGCTTTCGCCCGCCAACAAGATGATCATGGCCACCGGCCCGCTGACCGGCACGATGGCCTCGACCGGCGGGCGCTATTCGGTGATCACCAAGGGCGCGCTCACCGGCGCCATTGCCTGCTCAAACTCCGGCGGTTATTTCGGCGCGGAAATGAAATTCGCCGGATGGGACATGGTGATTTTCGAGGGCAAGTCGCCCAAGCCGGTTTATCTTTCGATCGAGGACGACAAGGTCGAATTGCGTGATGCGGCGCACCTGTGGGGCAAATCGGTGTGGCAGACCGAAGAGATTATCAAGAAGACGCACCAGGATCCGCAGACACGCGTCTGCAGCATCGGCCGCGCCGGGGAAAACGGCGTGATGTACGCCTGCATCGTCAACGATCTGCATCGTGCCGCCGGCCGCTCCGGCGTCGGCACCGTGATGGGCTCGAAGAACCTGAAGGCGGTTGCCATTCGCGGCACCAAGGGCGCGGGCGGCATCAGGGATGGCAAGGCGTTCATGAAAGCGACGACCGCAGCGAAGAAGATACTCGCCGAAAACGCGGTCACCAGCCAGGGGCTTCCCACCTATGGCACCCAGGTGCTGATGAACGTGATCAACGAGATGGTCGCCCTGCCCACGCGCAACCACCGCGAGGTGCAGTTCGAAGACGCGCGCAAAATTTCGGGCGAGGCGATGCATGAAAAACGGGCCACCGACGGCAAGGCGCAACTGGTGACCAACGCCGCCTGCTTTGGCTGCACCATCGCCTGCGGGCGCATTTCCAAGATTGACGCAACCCACTTCAGCGTGGTCAACAAGCCTGAATACTGGGGCGCGTCCGGCGGTCTCGAGTACGAAGCCGCCTGGGCGCTGGGTGCGGCCAACGGAGTAGGCGACCTTGAAGCATTGCAATATGCCAATATGCTGTGCAACGAGGAAGGGTTCGATCCGATCACCTTCGGCGCCACCGTTGGCGCGGCGATGGAACTGTACGACCTGGGCATCCTGAAAAAAGAGCAAATCGGCATGGATGCGCCCTTCGGTTCGGCGCAAGCGCTGGTGAAGCTGGCGGAGATGACCGCGAAGAGCGAGGGCTTTGGCAAAGAACTGGGCCTGGGCTCGGCGCGGCTGTGCGCGAAATACGGCAAGCCCGAACTCTCCATGGGCGTGAAAAAGCAGGAGTTCCCCGCTTACGATTCACGCGGTATTCAGGGCATGGGCCTTGCCTACGCCACCTCCAATCGCGGCGCCTGCCATTTGCGCGGCTATACCGTCGCTTCTGAAGTGCTGGGCATCCCGGTCAAAACCGATCCGCTGGTAACCGAGGGCAAAGCCGATCTGGTCAAGGCCTTCCAGGACGCGACCTCGGTGTTCGACTCTGCCGGCGTGTGCGTATTCACCACCTTTGCCTGGACGCTGGCCGACCTGCAGCCGCAACTCGATGCCGCCTGTGAAGGTGGCTGGTCGATGGAAAAGCTGACCGCGGTGGGCGAGCGCATCTGGAACATGGAGCGCCTGTTCAACAACGCGGCCGGCTTTACTGCCAAGGACGACGACCTGCCGCCGCGCCTGAAGACCGAAGCGGCGAAGACCGGTCCGGCCAAGGGCAAGGTCAGCGGCATCGACAAAATGCGGCCGGAGTATTACAAAGCGCGCGGCTGGGACGATAAGGGCGTGCCCACCAAGGAAACGCTGCAGCGGCTCGGACTCTAGGCTGTCCAATATGGCGCCAGGACGGCCGTACTGCGGTCTTCTTGGCGCTTTTTTTTGAGGAGAATTCGTCGTGGCTTTCGTGATCGTTGGCAATGGTCCGGCCGGAGTGGTGGCAGCCGAGGCCCTGCGCAAGCAGTTACCGGGAAAAGAGATTGTCCTTGTCGGCGACGAAGACGAATCTCCCTATTCGCGCATGGCCATTCCGTACTTCCTGATGGGCAACATTCCGGACGCTGGCACGCATTTGCGCAAGACCGACGACCACTACAGCAGCCAGAAAATCCGCCTGGTGAAGGGGCGCGTTTCGCGCGTGGATGCCAAGGCGCAGCGCATCCGTTTCGAGGACGGGAGCGACCTGGCCTATGAGCGCTTGCTCATCGCAACCGGCTGCCATCCGGTGCGTCCGCCAATACCCGGCATGGACCTCCCCGGCGTGCACACCTGCTGGACGCTGGCCGACGCGCGCGCCATCGCCTCGCGCGCTGCCAAGGGCAGCCATGTCGTGCAAATCGGCGCCGGGTTCATCGGTTGCATCATCATGGAGGCCCTGTCCAGTCGCGGGGTCGACCTCACCGTGGTCGAAATGGGCGACCGCATGGTGCCGCGCATGATGACGGAGAAGGCCGGCACCATGATCCGCCACTGGGTCGAAACCAAGGGCGTTCATGTGCATGTCAATGCCACGGTGATGAGCATCAAACAAGCCGGCGGCGCCCTGTCGGTGCTGCTCAGCAGCGGCGATTCGCTGCCCGCCGACCTGGTGATCTGCGCCGCCGGGGTACGGCCCAATGTGTCGTTTCTCGCCGATAGCGGCGTCGAGATCGGACAGGGCGTCCGGGTCAACGACCGCATGCAGACCAACCTAGCCAATATCTTTGCCGCCGGCGACGTCACCGAGGCAATGGGATTCCATTCCGGCATCCCGGAACTGAACGCGATTCAGCCTGCGGCGGCCGACCAGGCGCGCGTGGCCGCCAGCAACATGGCCGGCGGCGATGCGCATTTTCAGGGCGCGCTGGCCATCAACGTGCTCGATACGCTGGGCTTGATCTCCACATCGTTTGGTCAATGGTGGGGCGTCGATGGCGGCCAAGGCGTGGAGTTGTTGAACGAGGCGCAGCAACGCTACGTATCCCTGCAGTTCAAGGAGGACGTCATGGTGGGCGCCACCTGCATCGGCTGGACCAATCACGTAGGTGCTCTGCGCGGCCTGGTCCAGGGACGCACGAAGCTGGGAGCATGGAAAGAACAGTTGCTGGTCGACCCGACTCAATTCGTCGCGGCATATGTCGCCTGCGGCCTCAAGTCGGCATGAAGCGGAGAGAGTCATGTCAGAGAACGCCATCGTCACTTTCCCCAATTCAGGCTTGCGTCATGTAATCATCGGCGCCGGCACGGCCGGGGTAGCCGCCGCGGAAACGCTGCGCCAGCTGGATCCCAAAGCGGCGATCACGCTGCTCGAAGGAGAGGGCGAACAGCCTTATTCGCGCATGGCGATCCCCTACCTGCTTGCCGGCCAGATCGCGGAGGAAGGCGTGCGCATCCATCGCGATCCAGAGCACTACAAGAATAATCGCATCGATCTGCTGACGCAGCGGGCGATGTCTATCGATGGCCATGCGCATGTCGTGACTCTCGCCGACGGTCGGCAGCTAAGCTACGACCGGCTGCTCATCGCCACCGGGTCCACGCCCAACCGGGAACCGGTCGAGGGCATCGAACTGCCAGGCGTACACACCTGCTGGACACTGAACGACGCCAGGACCATCCTCGCGCATATCAAGCGCGGCGCGCGCGTGGTCCAGATGGGGGCGGGTTTCGTCGGCTGCATCATCCTGCACGGCCTGCTGGCCCAGGGCGCGAAGCTTACGGTGCTTATCCGCAGCGGCCGCATGGTGTCGCGCATGATGCCGCCCGCGGCAAGCGCCATGATCCAGCGCTGGTGCGAAGCGCGCGGTGTCGAAGTAATGGGCCGCACACAGACGCGCCGCATCGACCGGGAAGGTGACGAACTCAGGATCACGCTGACTACCGGCGAGGTGCTGCCTGCCGACATCTATCTCAGCGTCGTAGGGGTTACGCCGTCGCTGAAATTCGTCGAGGGCAGCGGCATCGACGTCGACACCGGCATCGTAGTCGATGACGGTATGCGCACCAGCCTGCAGGACGTCTATGCCGCCGGCGACGTGGTCGAGGCCCGCGATTGCGTGTCAGGCCGCAGCCAGATCAACGCGATCCAGCCCAATGCCGTCGAACAGGGAAGGCTTGCCGCACACAACATGGTCGGCCAGACCACCGAAACTGCGGGCAGCTTCGCCTGTAACGTGCTCGATACGCTGGGGCTCATTTCCAGTTCCTTCGGCCAATGGCAGGGCAGCGCAGGCGGCGACAGCGCGGTGCTGGAGGACACGGAGCATTTCCGCTACCTCAACCTGCAGTTCAAGGACGACGTCCTCATCGGCGCCAGCAGCATCGGCTACACCGAGCACATCGGCGCCATGCGCGGGCTGATCGTCGGGCACCATCACCTCGGCCATTGGAAGGATGCGCTGAAGGCAAATCCGACGCGCTTTGTCGAAGCATACATTGCGCTGGTAGAGCACAGAGATCTGTTCTCCCACGCCACCCCCCAGGCATGAAGGTCACGCTGAAGCTCTACGCCACGCTTTCAGAGCACTTGCCGGATACAGCGCGCAAGACCAACGCGGTCGCGCTCGATCTCCACCCAGGCACCACCATCACGCAGGTGATCGAGCGGGAAAACCTGCCGCTCAAACTGTGTCATCTGGTACTCATCGACGGGGTATTCATTCCGCCCGCGGAGCGCCCGAAGCGGGCGCTCGCCGCCGGCGAGACGCTGGCGATCTGGCCGCCGATCGCAGGCGGCTAGCCCGCGCAAGCCGGCGATGAAGCTGCCGCCGCGCTTCGACATGACCATCACGCGGGCGGACTTCCGCCGCCTCCTGCCCGCGGCAGTCAATCATGTTCCCCATGCAGAGGTGGACGGGGCCTTCGTGCACCGCGACGGCGAGCGCGGCTGGCGCATAGGCGTAAAGCAGTTGCCGCAGTTGCGCCTGGGTCTGATCCGCCTCGAGCGCCATCAAGTCGACTTCAGCTTCACCGGCTACACCGCCGGGGAAATCGAAGACTTCATGGCACGCTTCGAAATGTATTTCCGCCGCGGCGGCGGCTGAGGCAGTTGGCTGCGCGCTGGAGCAATCGCCGCGCGCTCGCTGAATCAGGCCAAATGCGCGACGGAAACAATGCTATATTTTTCCGGTGATCACCCCGCAATCCAGCCGGCTGCCGTTCTACTACGGCTGGGTCATCGTCGCCACCGGGACCCTTTGCGTTGTCGCAGCCCTCGGATTCGGCCGCTTTGCGCTGGGCATGCTGCTGCCGTCGATGGCCGCCACGCTGCAGCTCAGCTACGCGCAGATGGGCTTCATCAGCACCGGCAATTTCATCGGCTACCTGTTCGCCGTGTTCTTCAGCGGCATGATCGTAGGCCGCATCGGGCAGCGGAATTTCATTTTTCTTTCCCTGCTGCTGGTGGGGCTGACCATGGCCTTGTTGAGCAGGTCGGGCGCGTTCGCCGGGCTGCTCGCGCTGTATGTGCTCACCGGCATGGGCAGCGGCGGAGCCAACGTGTCGATCATGAGCCTCGCCTCGACCTGGTTCGCGAGGAATAACCGGGGCAAGGCGGCGGGTTACATGGCCATAGGCAGCGGCGTTGCCATCGTGTTTGCCGGCCTGTTCATTCCCTGGGTCAACCAGGCGAACGGCGCCGAGGGCTGGCGCACCAGCTGGCTTTCACTCGGAGCGATCGTTGTCGCAATCGCATTCCTGTGCCTCATATTCATACGCAACAAGCCGGCCGACCTGGGGCTCGCCCTGCCCGGGGACAACAAGCACGGCGCCGCGAGGAGCGCGCACTCCGCGGCGCGGCCAAAAATCGACATCTACCGCAGCAAGGCCATCTATCACCTGGGCGCGATCTATTTCCTGTTCGGCTACACCTATGTCATCTACGCGACCTTCATCGTCACCACGCTGGTGAAAGAGCGGGGCATGTCCGAGGTGCTGGCCGGAAATTTCTGGTCGATAGTCGGCTTTCTGAGCCTTTTCTCCGGACCGGTATTCGGCTCCGTCTCCGACAGGCTCGGCAGGAAAACCGCCATGGTGATCGTGTTTGCCATCCAGTTCCTGGCCTATCTTCTGGTCGCTTCGGGTTTGCCGGGGATCTTTCTCTACCTGTCCATATTCTGTTACGGGCTGGTGGCCTGGAGCATACCTGCGATAATGGCGGCGACCGTGGGTGACTATGCCGGCCCGGAGAATGCAGCCAAGGCGCTGGGGTTCATCACCCTGATTTTCGGACTGGGCCAGATCAGCGGCCCGGCGATCGCAGGCGTATTGGCCCAGCACTCAGGCAGTTTCTCCTCGAGCTTCTTCATGGCCGCGGCGCTGGCCGCTGCGGCGATCCTGCTTTCGGCTATGCTGCAGGCGCCGCGCCACTGAACTCTTCTACCGCTAACGCTCCTTTGCCCTGGTCACCCACATGAACCTGGAACTCTCCCTGCACGAAGCCCGCGTAATCGGTTGCCTGATCGAAAAAGAAATTACCACTCCGGAGCAATACCCGCTCTCCCTGAACGCGCTCACCAACGCCTGCAACCAGAAAAGCAATCGCGACCCGGTGCTCGAACTGGACGAAGTCGCGGTGCAGCAGCTCATCGACGGGTTGGTCAAGAAACGGCTGGTGAGCGAGCAAAGCGGCTACGGCAGCCGCGTTCCCAAGTTCCAGCACCTGTTCTGCAATACCAACTTCGGCACGCTCAAGTTTTCGCCGCAGGAACTCGCCATCGTATGCGAGCTGTTCCTGCGCGGAGCGCAGACGCCCGGCGAACTGCGCAGCCGCGCGAGCCGGATGTGCCGCTTCGGCGACGTGAGCGAAATCGAAGCCGCGCTGGAGCAGCTCGCCGCGCGCGAAGACGGCCCGTTCGTGCAGCGGCTGGCGCGCGAACCGGGCAAGCGCGAGTCGCGCTATGCCCATTTGTTCAGCGGCGAACTCAGCGCTGCGGATGAGGACGCTGCGCCGGCGCACGCAGCCGGCGAAGCGCCCGGCGCGAGCGCTGCAGAAGTGCGCCTGGAGCGGCTCGAGCGGCGCCTGGCCGAACTCGAAACCGAAGTGAATCGATTGAAGCAGCGCCGCGACGGCGCCGACAACTAAGATCCGGCAACAAAAGTCATTTTGCCACCGGCTGGCTTAGGGGCGCACGAGGGGAGTTATCCCCTCGTTTTGTTACAGACCCTAAGACAGCGCCGGCTTCGGCCTGCTCACCACCAGGACATCGGCTGGCTGTCCGCGGGGTCGTTGGCCGCGGAGCGCCGGTCCGGGCTCTGCGCGCCCGCTTCGACTGGCGCTTGCTGCGGCTGGGACAGAGCCGCCTGCAGCAGTTCCCGCCCGTCCGCCTTGAAGTCGAGAAAGCTCATGCCGATCTTGTAGGCATTCAGCTTGGACGAATGGATCGCGTAAGTCATCTTTGCGCTCAACGTAATCACCTTTTGCGCAGCCCAGCTGTGCACCGGCGGCAGCGCCAGGATGACAGTGACTTCACCTTCGTGAAAAGCATTGTCCTCGACCACCATCGACAGCCCCGACATGCCTATGTCATGGCTGGTCCCATGGTAGATCGGCCGATACGGGCGGCTTTCGTGCTGCGGATAAACGACGGCGAGCCGGAGCTGCAGCCGGACGCGCGGCGACGCCCGCCGGTCGGCATTTTCCCACTGGCTCATGGTCATCGTCGTCACGGGGATACCCCCGGACGCGCCGCCTGCTCCAATGCGGCGCGAGCGAGGCCGTTCGGGCACGATCGCGGAAGATCGCCCAAACACGGAAACCGCGGTGCGAAAATGCGCAACATGCTGCGATTATTGGCCAATGCGGGAGTTCATGCCGTGAATTATTGCGCAGGCGGCGCAAGAAAGCGAACTGCCTGCCCCCCCCGCTACGCACGGCAGAGCGAGGATCGCATGCTTTGGGCCGGCGCCGACCGCGGCGCCGGCCGTATGCAGCCTCAATCGGCCGCGGCAAGCAGCAGCGCGAGCGCGGTTCCAATACCGGCCGGTATGCCGTAGCGCTCCCACTTGGACACCGCGTCGCCCGCGATCACCTCGACCGGAACAGGAGTCAACTCTAGGACCCGGTTTGTCACCGAATTCTCCAACAACCGCGTCAGCGAGTTCTTGCGCGCCGTAGCCAGCACGATGCAGTCGCAGCGCAGGCGCCGCGCCGTATCGGTGATGACGTTCGCACGCTCGCCCACTTGCACATGCACCGAACAGGGAATGCCGTAGTCGTCGAGCATCTGCCTGACCGGGCGCAGCGCCCGCTCCGCCGCTTCGCGGTGGCAGTCCTGCCGGCTCTTCCTGCCGATGAAGCGCGCGATGTCGCGATTGAACGGCGGCTGGACGTTCAGCAGGTGGATTTCCATCGCAGTATTGTTCATGAACTGCCGGATGACATGCTTCGCCGCGAACTGGCAGTTGCGCGAGCCATCCACCGGCACGAGTACCTTCAGCATGGCGTTCCCTCCTGCGAGTTGTTGCGATTCCGATTCCACATCCTGGTGGCTGCGCGTGCCGCCGGCGCCGGGCACGCCGGGCGCGCGCTCCTGCCTCGCCTTGCGGCTGCGGAAGCGGACTTTAAGCAATTCCATCGCGACCGGCGACGCGAAAAAGAACGGCAGCATCAGCAGCCAGTCGCCCCAGCCTAGCGGCACCGTGTCGAAGAACGGCCTCAGGAACGGCACATACACGACCATCAACACCAGCAGGAACGACACGCCGACCGCCCACACCATCCAGCGGTTGGAGAGCACACCGATGGAAAACACGCTGTGATACTCGGAGCGGGCGGTGAACGCGCGGATGAGCTCCGAGCTGCACAGGGTCACAAACGCAATGGTCTGGGCCGCGACAAGCTGGTCCGGATAACGCTGCAGCGCCAGATAAAATACCGTGAGAATGGCGAGCGCATCCACCACGCCGACGACGCCGATGCCGGTCGCCATGTCGCGGTTGATTACCGGCTCCCCCGGCGACCGCGGCGGATGCTTCATGATGTCCGGATCGCCTTTCTCCAGCCCCAGGGCCAGCGCCGGCGCGCCATCGCTGACCAGATTGAGCCAGAGCAGCTGCACCGGGCGCAGCGGAATCGGCATACCCACCAGCATGGCGCAGAAGATGATGAGGATTTCGCCCACGTTGCAGGCAAGCAGGAAGTAGACGAACTTGCGGATGTTGGAATAGATGATGCGGCCCTGCTCGACCGCCGCGACGATGCTGGCGAAATTGTCGTCGGTGAGCACCATGTCCGCAGTCTGCTTGGCCACGTCGGTGCCGGTGATGCCCATGGCCACGCCGATGTTCGCACGCTTCAGCGCCGGCGCATCGTTGACCCCGTCGCCGGTCATTGCGACGACATGTCCGCACGCCTTGAGCGCCTCGACTATCCTCGTCTTGTGCTGCGGCGAAACGCGGCAGCACACCTCCAGCCGCTCCGCGCTGGCCTCGAGTTCGGCGTCGCTGAGCTTTTCGATTTCCGGCCCGGTGAGCACCAGTCCGTCCGGCGTGCGCAGGCCGATGTCGCGCGCGATCGCCTCTGCGGTGTCCTTGTAGTCGCCGGTCACCATGATGCTCCTGAGCCCGGCGCCGCGCGCCGTCTTCAGCGCCTGTGCCACTTCCGGGCGCGGCGGATCGATCATGCCGAGCAGACCGACGAACACCAGATCCTTTTCGACCGCCTCCGGGTCCGCGCTCGCCGGAACCGCCGACAGCGCGCGACATGCCACCGCGAGCACCCGCAGCGCCTGGCTCGCCATGTCGCGGTTCTGATCGAGTATCGCCGCGCGCGCCTCCCCGGTCAGCGCCAGCGCCTGCCCACCCTCCAGCCTGCGGCCGCACAGTTCCAGAATGACATCGGGCGCGCCCTTGACGAAGGCGATGACCGGATCGGGGGCGAAGCCGGCAATTGCAGTCTGCGCGTCGGCCCCGTCGGCCCGGTGTATCGTGGTCATGCGCTTTCTGTCGGAATCGAAGGGAATCTCCTGCACCCGCGGCAGCATCCGCTCGAGTGCATCCCGGTGGCAGCCGCCCTTTGCCGCGGCGACGATCAGCGCAGCTTCGGTCGGGTCGCCGATAATCTGCCACGAGCGCGTGCCCGCGTCGTCGCATTGCTCCACCAGCTTCGCGTCGTTGCAGGCCAGGGCGCCGAGCAGCAGCAGCGCTGCATCCGGATCCTTGCGCGCGTCGAACGGCGCGTCGCCCGCGTGGAACCCGCCGCTCGGGTTGTAGCCTTCCCCGCTTACGCGCAGGCGGGTGCTGCCGGCCCACGCCTGGACCACGGTCATTTCGTTCTGGGTCAAAGTGCCGGTCTTGTCGGAGCAAATCACGGTGGCGCAGCCCAGCGTTTCCACCGCGGGAAGCTTGCGGATCAGGGCATGGTGCTTGATCATGCGCTGCATCCCCAGCGCGAGGCAGATGGTCACGATGGCCGGGAGGCCTTCAGGCACCGCGGCAATGGCCAGGCTCACCGCGGTCATGAACAGGTTGACGATGGCCTTCCTCTCGGCCTGCAGATAATCGAGGAAGCCGCCGTTCAGCGCATCGGTGAGCTGCGTATCCCGGAAAAGGCCGTAGACGAAGACCAGCGCGCAGATCGCCAGGCAGGCGGTCCCGAGCACCTTGCCCAGCTGCTCCAGCTTCTTCTGCAGCGGCGTGTCCTCGGCCTCGAACGACTGGATCATTTCCGCGATAAGGCCGATCTGCGTATTCATGCCGGTGGCGGTCACCAGCCCGCGCCCGCGGCCGTAGCTGATCAGCGTTCCCATGAAAGCGCAGTTCCTGCGATCGCCCAGCGGAATCTCCCGGTCGAGCACCACACCGGCGCTTTTTTCCACCGCCATCGACTCGCCCGTGAGCGAAGCCTCCTCGATTTTCAGATTCACGCTCTCGAGCAGCCGCAGGTCAGCCGGGACATAATTGCCGGCTTCGAGCACAACGATGTCGCCGCCGACGATTTCCCTGCCGGGAACCGTCAGCTGCTGCCCGTTGCGAATGACCTGGGCGTTCGGAGCCGACATTTTTTTCAGCGCCGCGAGTGCCTGCTCCGCCTTCGATTCCTGGATTACGCCGACCACCGCGTTCAGTATCACAATGAACATGATCGCAATCGAGTCGATGTACTCGCCCAGCGCCAGCGACACCAGCGCCGCGACGATGAGAATGATCACGAGGTAATTGTTGAACTGATCCCGCAGCAGCGCGATGAATCCGGGACGCGGGCGCTCGCTCAGTTCATTGGCGCCGAACCGGGACAGGCGCTCCTGCGCCTGCTCCCGGCTCAAGCCCTGTTCGGCGTGCGTCTGCAATGCGCCAACCAGCTCATCGATCGTCTTGGTGTGGCTTTCCCGGTCCAGCATGTCGGTCTCCTGGGGATGTGCGGCGTCTGCAGCCGAATACCGACTGCGCGAGCCTGTGCGTGCAAATCAAGTATGGGCGCCGCCGAAAGCAAAGAAAATTTGAAGTTTGTAATGGCTTGCATTACAAAACGCGCGGCCTGGAGGCGAATCGGCAATGACTGGCATTACGAACCGTAATGGCTGGATTGCGCTCGCGCGCCTTGATACGCCGGACGCTCTCTGCTATAAATGAAGTGTGTGTCCCGGCGCAAGCCGGGGCGCCCCTCCAAAGGGGAGTAGCTTCGGTGGCCGGTGGCCGCCGTGGCGCGATCGTCAATACGGGCTTACGGCCCCGGTCGCGCCGGCATCGCATCGACAGCGTGCAAGCAAGACCTTTGCCCACAGGGTGAAGGTCCGGTTTCGCCAGCGGCCTTCATCCAGAGGTGAAGGCCGCTGTGCATTCAGGGCATGGCGGGTTGGCAACCGACCCAGGAGGAATCGCCATGCTGCAAACCAATATCCGGCGCTATCTCAAGCACGGAACACTGCCACAACTTCGCTTATTCGAGGCGAGCGCGCGCCTCGGGAACTTCAGCCGCGCGGCGCAGGAACTCAATATGGCCCAGCCGACGGCGTCGGTCCAGATCAAGAAACTCACGCAGACGGTGGGACTGCCCCTGTTCGAACAGGTCGGCAGGCGCATCTTCCTCACCGACGCGGGAGAGCGCCTGTACGCCGGCTGCGGCGAAGTATTCCGCGCGCTCTCCTCGCTGGAGGAAGCCTTGAACGGGCTGCGCGCGCTGGACAACGGGCATCTGCGCCTGGCCGTGTCCTCGGCCGGCAAGTATTTCGCCCCGCGCCTGCTCGGCGCCTTCATCCGGCGCTACCCCGCGGTGCAGGTGTCGCTGGAGACGCGCAACCGGCAGGCGCTGATCGAGCGGCTCGCCAACAACGAAGACGACCTGTACATCTTCGCCGCGCCCATCGAGCGCGAGGACATCGTGAGTCAGGCGCTGCTGCCCAATCCGCTGGTGGTGTTCGCGCGCGACGACCACGCGCTCGCGCACGAGCGCCGGATCGGCTTCGCACGCATCGCTGCCGAGCCTTTTCTCATGCGCGAACCCGGCTCCGGAACGCGGCTGCTGGCGGAAAAGCTGTTCGAGCAGCACGGGCTCAGCCCGAAAGTCCGCATGGAACTCAATACCGACGAGGCCATCAAGGAAGCCATACTCGCGGGTCTGGGCATCGCCATCATGTCGCGCTTTACGCTTGGTTTGGAAGCCGGCGCATCGCGGCTTGTTTGCCTCGATGTCGACGGTTTTCCGCTACAGAACCACTGGCACCTTGCCTATCGTGCAGGAAAACACCTGTCGCCGGTTGCGCGCGAGTTCATGAACTTCGCCCGGGTCGAGGCGAGGGATTTGATGACGGCGGGCGTCGCGCCCGGCCGGGGCTGATGCCGGCCGCTGCGCAGCGCAGGATTTCCTGCCCGCCCCGATCGGATGCGCGTGGCGGCTGAGAATGAAGTCCGCGATGAATTTGCCCCAGATGGTGATTCCGGCGATGGCGCTCCAGGCGTCGAAAGCCATCCCCAGCACGATCACGCCGAATATGGTGTAGACGATCACCGCGCCGCAAACCAGGTTGATGACCCCGGTATAGGGAGCGAATTTGTCCGCGCCTGCGGGCGGTTCGCCGCGCTTGAGCGCCACTTCGGAGAAATCGCGACGCGCGAAAATTCGCCACGCACGCCGCAGCCAGAAGAACGCGATCGGAAACAATGCCAGGAGCAAGATCCATGTCACGGCAACACTGAGGTCAAAAACCATGCGCGACTCCGCGTACGTTCATAGCTAGGCCGGACAGGCTGGGCCTGAACTCGCGATGGGCGCTCCGCACGCGCCCTGATCCGTTACCATAGCGGTCATGCTCACGGTGAATCTCGGCCCGCTGTCGTTACCGCTCGCGCTGTTCCTTACACTGGCTGCACTTCTGGTCGCCGCGGCGGTGGGCCGCCTGGCCGGGCGCGCCAGCAACACCGGCATCGGCGAGGTCCTCGCGGACATGCTGCTCGCAGGGCTGGTGGCCGCGCGCATTGTCTATGTCGCCATCTGGTTCGACAGCTACCGCGACGCGCCCTGGGGCATGCTCGACCTGCGCGACGGCGGCTTCACCCTTTGGGCCGGCGCGGCGGCGGCGCTGCTGGTGGCGATGCTGCATGGCTGGCGCAGCGCGACACTGCGCCGACCGCTGGGCTGGGGGCTGGCGGCAGGCGCACTGCTGTGGGGCGGCGTGTTCGGCGCGGTTGCGCTGATGCAGAACACCACCCTGCCCAAGGCGCCGCTGACTACGCTCGGCGGCGAACCGGTGGACCTCAACCGCCTCGCCGGCGGCAAGCCGCTGGTGATCAATTTATGGGCGACCTGGTGTCCGCCCTGCCGCCGCGAAATGCCGCTGCTTGCCGCGGCGCAAAAGCAGGAGCCGGGATTGCGCTTCGTCTTCGCCAACCAGGGCGAGAACGCGGCGACGGTCCAGGTCTATCTGCGCGCGGCCGGGCTCGTGCTCGACAACGTAGTGCTGGACGCGGGCGCGCGCCTCGGCCCCGAAGTCGGCTCCGGGGGCCTGCCGACCACCCTGTTCTACAACGCCGGCGGACGCCTGGTCGATACCCACGTGGGCCAGCTGAGCACCGGCGCGCTGGCGAGCAAGCTCGACCGGCTGCGCCCGCGCGCGGCGAAGTGAAGGGCGCAGCGGGGCGCTTCGTTCGACGGGCGCGCACTAGCGTGTAAGATTCGGACCGGGTGTGCGTGTTCGTTCCAGGAAAAGTCATGCGTGTTGCGATTGTCGGTTCCGGCCCCGCCGGCTTCTACGCCGCGGAGGCGCTGCTCAAGCGGACCGACACGACAGTCCAGGTCGACCTGTTCGACCGGCTCCCCACTCCGTACGGACTGGTGCGCGGCGGCGTCGCCCCCGACCACCAGAAGATCAAAACCGTTGCGCGCGTGTTCGCGGCGACCGCGGCGCGGCCTGCCTTCCGCTTCATCGGCAATGTGCGCCTCGGGCGCGACCTGACGGTCGAGGACTTGCGCCGGCACTATGATCAGATCGTCTACGCCACCGGCAATGAAGCCGACCGCCGCCTCGGCATAGCGGGAGAAGGCATCGCGCGCTGCACGCCGGCCACGGTGTTCGTCGGCTGGTACAACGGGCATCCGGACTACCGCAAGGCGCAGATCGACCTGTCGGTCGAGCGCGTCGCCGTCATCGGCAACGGCAACGTCGCCGTCGACGCCGCGCGGGTGCTGCTGCGCTCCGGGGCCGAGCTGGAGGCGACCGACGTCGCCGCGCACGCGCTCGAAGTCCTGCGCACGAGCCGCGTGCGCGAAGTGTTCATCCTCGGGCGGCGCGGGCCGGCGCAGGCCGCATTTTCGCCGGCCGAGCTGAAAGAGCTGGGCCGGATGGAAACAGCAGACCCGGTGGTCGACGCACGCGAACTCGAAGGCTGCGCGGAATCGACGGGCAAGGCTGAAGCCGACCAGAACCTGAAGCTGCTGCGCGCCTATGCCGCGCGCACGCCGCGCAAAGACGCCAAGAAACTGCACCTGCGCTTTCTCGTTTCACCCACCGAGATTTTCGCCGACGCAGCCGGCAAGGTGGCGGGCCTGCGCCTGGAGAAGAACCGCCTCGAAACGCGCCCCGACGGCTCGATCACCGCGCGCGGCAGCGGCGAATTCGAACTGCTCGAGGTCGGTATGGTGCTGCCCGCAATCGGCTACGCCGCGGAACGCATCGAGGGCGTCCCCTACGACGAGAAGGCGCGCGTCATCGCCAACGCAGGCGGGCGCGTGGTCGATGCGCTGACACGCGCGGCAATCGCCGGGGAATACGTCGTCGGCTGGGCGCGCAGCGGGCCGCAGGGGCTGATCGGCGAGCACAAGCGCGCCTCCGCCGAGGTGGTCAGGCTCATGGCAGCGGACGCCGCGAACCTTGCGCCGCGCGCGCTTCCCGGGCGCGATGCGATCCTCGAGCTGCTGCGCGATCGCGGCGTGCGGCCGGTCTCGTTCAGCGACTGGAAGCAACTCGACGAAGTGGAAACGGCGCGCGGCGCGCGCCGCGGCGCCCCGCGCGACAAAATCGTCGATGTCGGCGCGATGCTCGAACTCCTCGGCCAGAACTGAACTGCGGGGAGCGCTGGCGCGCTAGCGTCAAGCGACTTTGCCGCGCGGCCCGAGAAAAAACCACAGCACGAGCCCAAGCAGGGGCAGCAGAAGTATGACCAGCGTCCAAACCAGCTTGGTGCCATTGGGGACGCTGCTCTGGAACACATTGAGGATGGCCCAGACATCGCCTGCCAGGATCAGCAGCCCCAGTATTCCACCGTATTCGAGTCGCATGTCCTGCTTCCTTTATCAAGGTTCACCGTTGACCGGGTTTCAGTCTACTCCGACGCCGCAACACGTGCGGCTTACACGTGCAAACACGGTCGCAGCAGCTGCGCTTCAATTGCGCGCACCGCGCCGCAGCGCGTCGCGCAGCAGCGGCAGCCGGTCGTTGCCGAAATACATGTCCTCGCCGTTGACGAACAGCGTCGGCGAGCCGAAGCCGCCGCGGCGTATCAGTTCATCGGTATTGGCCTTGAGCGCGTCCTTGATGTCCTGGCGCGCGATGCCCGCGAACAGGGCCGCAGCGTCGACGTTCGCGCGGCCGCAGGCCTCGGTGAGGACCGCGTCGTTCGAGATGTCGCGGTCTTCGCCCCAGTAGAGCTCGAACGCGGCGCGCGCGAACGCCACCAGCCTGCCCTGCGGCTCGAGCAGGATGCAGCCGCGCATCGCCTTGACGCTGTTGACCGGGAACACCGTCGGCGGAAACTTGATTGCGAGCCCGCTGTGCCGCGCCCAGTCCTGCATGTCTTTCAATTGGTACGCCTGCTTCGCCGGCACCGGATGCTCGCGCGAAAAATAGACGCTGGGATTGACGCTGTTGAACACGCCGCCGACCAGGATCGGGCGCCAGCGTATCTCCGCGCCCAGTTCGGCCGCGAGCGGTCCGATGTTGTGGAACGCGAGGTAGGTCCACGGGCTGGAGCAGTCGAAGAAGAATTCGATCATGGCTGCTTCTCAGCCGGGCTTGTGCGCGCCGGCGCGCACGCTTTGCGCCGTCTGCCCGAACAGCGCCTTGCGCGCCTCCTCGTCCATCTTCGGCAGGCGCAGCGCCTTGCCTAGATCGAGGCCGCGCTTGACCGCCGGACGCTCGAACAGCAGCTTGTACCAGCGTTCGACCTGCGGAAATTCGGCCAGCGCAATCTGCTGCGCCTTGTGCGTGCGGACCCAGGGAAAGATCGCCATGTCGGCGATCGTGTACTCGCCCCCGGCGACGTAGCGGCCGGTGCGCGCGAGCTGCGCGTCGAGCACGCCGTAGAGGCGATTCACCTCTTTCGCATAGCGTTCCAGCGCATAGGGAAACTTTTCCGGCGCATACAGCAGGAAATGCCCGTTCTGCCCCGCCATCGGGCCGAGCCCGCCCATCTGCCACATCAGCCACTGCAGCGTCGCGTGCCGGCCGCGCAAGTCCGCGGGCAGGAAGCGCCCGGTCTTCTCGGCGAGATAAATCAGGATCGCGCCGCTCTCGAACACGGAGACCGGCGCGCCGCCGCCCGGCGGATCGTGATCGACGATCGCGGGCATGCGATTGTTCGGGCTGATGGCGAGAAACGCCGGGCTGAACTGCTCGCCGCGCCCGATGTTGACCGGCTTGAGCGCATAAGGCAGGCCGCACTCCTCCAGCATGATGGATATCTTCCAGCCGTTGGGCGTGGGCCAGTAATGCAAATCGATCATCGGAACTCCTCCATTGCCTACCGGGCGTAGTGTAGCGCGGCTTCCTGCGCGCGGCGCGGACCGAACATCTGCTTAGGGTAGGTAACAAAGCGAGGGGATACCTCCCCTCGTGCTCCCCTAATTCGGCCCGTAACATAAGGACTTCTGTTACGGACTCTTACAAGAAGTTACAGATTCCGCGCGCGGTCGCGTCTAGACTTGGGTATATCGATAGCCACTACAGGTCGACTTCATCGTGCTTCGCGCCCCGCACCTGCCCGACTCCAGCGCGGCCGCTGCGCGGCCCGCGCGCAGCGGCGTGGGTGCCCGCCTGCTCGCGCTGCTGGCGCTGCTGGCGGCGGCGCCCGCGCCCGCCGCCGGCGATATCTACAAATGGATAGACGCGCAGGGACGCACCGTGGTTTCCGACGTCCCGCCCGTGGACCCGGCCAAGGTGAGCGGCATGAAACTGCTGGCGACGGGGAGTCGCGCGGCACAGCCCGCGCAAGCGGACGCTGCAGCCGCGCCGCGTGAAGCGGAAATGGAAGTCGATGCCGGGACCGACGCGCGCGACGCCGAGGCCGCGCGCAGGCAGCAGGAACTCGAAGCGAGGATAGCGGAACTCGAAGCCCAACTGCAGGAGCAGCAATCCGCCCCGCAAGCGGTCGATGCCAGCAGCTATTCCCCTCCGCCTCCGCCTCCGCCTCAAGAAGACAGTTACGTCAGCTATGGCAAGACTTACTATCCGAGTTATTACCCGACGCGCTATTACCAGCCATCGCCGCCCGCCTATACCGTCGTCGTCATTCCGGCGCGGCTCGCGCTGCACCGGCCGGCCCCGCCATCCCGGCCCGAATTCCTGCCCCGGCCGGTG
>JAAOZY010000287.1 GCA_012274205.1 Betaproteobacteria bacterium | reverse complement strand
GTGCGCGCCATCGCGCGCCAGGCCGAGGCCGAGCGCGAGCGCCGCGCCAAGGTGATCCATGCCGAAGGCGAGCTGCAGGCCTCGGAAAAGCTGCTGCAGGCGGCGCAGGTGCTGTCGCAGCAGCCCGAAGCCATGCAGTTGCGCTACCTGCAGACCCTGAGCAATATCGCTGGCGACAAGGCTTCGACCATCGTGTTCCCGGTGCCGATGGACCTGATTACGCCGATGCTGGAAGCGCTGAAGAAACGCGCCGGATAGCCGTCTCCGGGCAATTTTGCAGTCGGTTGCGGACCGGCGCAAAAGACGCTAGGATTTGCGCGCATAAGAATAAAAATATCTTACTTTTATGGGAGGATAGAATGAAGAAATACGCTTCGGATATGGCCGTAAGCAAAACGCGGCGCCGGCTGCTTGCGGGCGCGGCCGGTGCAGGCGCCCTCGCGGCGTTCGGTCCGGGCCGGGTGCTGGCAGCAACCCCCTTGGGCGGCTCCGGCGCGCTCGGGCTGGCGGAAATTCCGGACGGCACCCTGGCCGAGCAGTTGCTCTATGCATTGCCGGGCAAAGTGCCGCTGCTGAAAAAAACCTTCCGTCCACCGAATTTCGAAACCCCGCTCAAATATTTCCAAACGGCGATTACGCCGAACGACGCATTCTTCGTGCGCTGGCACCTCGCGGGCATCTCCGAACTGAAGGCGAAGGACTATGTGCTCACGGTGGGCGGCGATAGCGCCAACCACGAAGTGAAATTCACGCTCGAGCAGTTGAAGAAGGATTTCAAGGCGGCCGAGATCACCGCGGTGTGCCAGTGCTCGGGCAACCGCCGCGGCCTGTTCCAGCCGCACGTCGCCGGTGTCGAGTGGGGCGTGGGCGCGATGGGCAACGCGGTATGGCGCGGTGTGCGCCTGCGGGATTTGCTGGCGAAAGCCGGGCTCAAGGGCAATGCGCTCGAGGTGGTGTTGAACGGCGCCGAAGTCCCGCCGCTGGAGAAGACGCCGGATTTCGTCAAATCGCTGCCGCTGGACGTGGCGCTGGACGAGAACACCCTGGTCGCCTACGAGATGAATGGCAAGCCGCTGCCGCACTGGAACGGCGGCCCCGCGCGCCTGATCGTCCCCGGATGGACCGGCACCTACTGGACCAAGCAGTTCGTGAGCGCAAAGGTGGTATCCAAGCCCGAGGGCAACTTCTGGATGAGCGCCGCCTACCGCGTGCCGCGCGGCATGTTCAAGATGCGCCACTTCGAGTCGCAGTTGGGCCATCCGAACGAGCCGATCACCACCATGGTGGTGAACGCGCTGGTCACCTCGGTCCAGTCCGGGCAGAAGTTTGCGCGCGGCAAGCCGATCCCGGTCAAGGGCATCGCCTGGGACGGCGGCGCCGGCATCGACCGGGTGGAGGTCTCGACCGACTACGGCGCGAGTTGGCACAAGGCGAAACTGGGCAAGGATCTGGGACGCTTCTCGTTCCGCGAATTCGCGCTGGATGTGCCGACGCGCGAAAACGGCGGGCTGCTGGTGATGGCGCGTGCCACGAGCAAAGGCGGCGAGACGCAGACCGAGCAGCTGGTGTTCAACCCCGCGGGCTATCACCATAACGTGATCCAGCGCATCTACGTGGAGGTCGTATGAGGACTTTGGCGATGGGCGCGCTCGTGGGGGCGCTGATGTTTGCCGCGGCGGGCAGCGCCATGGCGCAGGAGGACAAGGTCGTGCTCAAGGATGGCCCGGGCAGGGACAAGACGATGCAGTGCATCGCCTGCCATAGCGTGGATTACATCCCGATGAACTCGCGCTTCCTCAACAAGGCGGGCTGGACCGCGGAAGTGAACAAGATGATCAACGTCTTCGGCGCGCCGATCCCGAAATCGGACGTCGAAGAGATCGCGACCTACCTGACGCAGAACTACGGCACAGGACCGGCGAAATAAGGCCGGCGCCGGCGCGGCCGCGGCGCTCGCCCGGCCGCGCGCCACCCGCCTGCGCCTTCGGCGCAGGACATCGCCCGGGCCGGACCCGGGCTATTTTTTCCAGCTGGTCATGTCGTCGACCTTGACGTCGTACTTCGCCATCTTTGCGACGGCGTCCTTATGGGCATCGGCCTCGATGCTCTGGAACGCCTCGGCCAGCTTGTAACAGTATTTGGCCAGGTCCACGGGGTTGGGCTTGACTTTCTCGCTCGGCAGCATGGCGTGGCCGGCAAGTTCGACGTAAAGCTGTGCCGCGAGGTCTCGCGTCTGGCTGGCAATCGCGCTGGCGGAGGAAGGGGGGGCGTCATGGGACATGGGGTCTGCCTTCGAAGTAATGTTGCCGAAAACAAGCATTATGCCGCATCAGGCGCCTTCGCCGCAGCCGCCTGCTGCGGACGGCGTGCGGCCCGTCCGGGAAGCGCAACCGCCGCGCCGGACTAGTCGCCCGCGACCGGGCTGGCCCGGCCGAATGGCGGTTTGGCCAGCCAGATCACTGGTATCAGGGCAATCAGCAGGCAGCCGCAGACCCAGAACACGTCATTGGTGGCGAGCATATTGGCCTGTCCGGAAAGCAGGCGGTCGAGCACCGCGTGGATCTGGTCCGGCGGCAGGCCGGCGGCGCCCAGGCGATCGGAAAACAGCGTGCTTTGCGGGTCGTAGGTATTGACATGCTCGGCCAGCTGCGAGCGGTGCAGCGATTCGCGCCGGGTCCAGAGCGCGATCGCGAGCGAGGTGCCGAAGCTGCCGCACATGGTACGCAGGAAGTTCTGCGTGCCGGCCGCCGAAGCCATGCGCTCGGGCGCGATGCCGCCAATGTTGATGCTCACCAGGGGCGCAAAGAACATGGAGACGGCCACGCCCTGCAGCAGCTGCGGCGCGGCAATGGTGATGAAGTCCGCGCCGGTGGTGAAATGCGTGCGCCAGAAGAAACAGGTGGCGAAGACAATAAATGCCGTGGTGGCGAAGCGGCGCGGGTCGATGTGCTGCAAGCCGCGGCCGACCAGGGGCGCGAGCAGCACGGCGAATATGCCGACCGGGGCGAGCGCGTAGCCGGCCCACTGCGCGGTATAGCCCATTTGCGTCTGCAGCCATAGCGACTGAATCACCATGGTGCCGAGAAACACGCCGTAGGCGAGACTCAGCGCCAGCGCGCTCATGCCGAAATTACGGTGGCGAAACAGCTCCAGATCCACGATCGGATGCGCGTCGGTGAGCTCCCATACCAGGAACAGGCTGAAGCTCACCACCACGATCACCGCCAGCACGACGATGAAATTCGAGTTGAGCCAGTCGAGCTCGTTGCCTTTGTCCAGCAACACCTGCAGGCAGCCGACCCAGGTCACCAGCAGCGCCACGCCGACGCGGTCCAGCGGCCGGCGGCGCAGCGGCGTCTCGCGCTCCTTGAGCAGCTGCCATACGCCGAATGCGGCGATCACGCCTATGGGCAGGTTGATGAAGAATATCCATTCCCAATGCGCGTTATCGGTGATCCAGCCGCCCAGCAGCGGACCGACGATGGGCGCCACCACCACCGTCATGCCCCAGATGGCGAGCGCCATGCCGCGCTTTTCCGGCGGGTAATTGCGGATCAGCAGCGCCTGCGACAGCGGCACCATGAAGCCGGCCATGGCGCCCTGCAGCACGCGTGCGCTGATCAGCACGGGCAGGCTCCAGGACAGCCCGCACAAGAGCGAGGCGAAGGTGAACAAGGACGTCGCGATGGTGAACATGCGCGCCTGGCCGTAGCGGTCGGAGAGCCAGCCGGTGAGCGGTACGGTAATGGCGTTGGCTACCGCATAGGATGTGATCACCCAGGCGCCCTGGCTGGTCGCAGCGCCCAGGTCGCCGGTGATCGCGGGCAAGGACACGTTGGCGATGGTCAGGTCGAGCACCTGCATGAAGGTGGCCATCGCCAGCAGCAGCGTCAGCAGCACCGGCGTCTTGTGCTCGGCGTAGTCCTCGCTGCCGCTCATGCGCGCCCCCGGGTCCGGGTTCTAGCGCGCGCCGGACGCGGGCGCGGCGGCGCCGCGCATGCGCGGCTGCGCCCGCTGCGCCGGGCGGTCGCCGCCTTCGTTGGCGGCAATGATGGCGGCGACACGCTGATCGGCGATCTGGTCCGGCGCGGCATAGACTTCGGTGCGGTACGCCGGCTGCGCGCGCGCGGCGGTGGAGCGGCGCTCGCCGCCGCGCTCATGCGTGTCGATATCGACCTCCATCGACAGGCCGAGCCGCAGCGGATGGCGCGCCAGTTCGGCCGGATCGAGCGTGATGCGCACCGGCACGCGCTGCACCACCTTGATCCAGTTTCCGGTCGCGTTCTGCGGCGGCAGCAGAGCGAAGGCGCTGCCGGTGCCGGCGCCGAACCCGGCCACATGCCCGTGAAATTCCACCGCGCTGCCGTAAATATCGGCGTGCAGCTTCACCGCCTGGCCGAGGCGCAGATTGAGCATCTGCCGCTCCTTGAAATTCGCATCCACCCACACTTCGTCGAGCGAAATCACCGCCATCAGCGGCGCGCCCGGGGCGACGCGCTGGCCGAGCTGCACGCTGCGCTTGGCGACGATACCGGAGACCGGCGCGAGCAGGGCAGTGCGCGCATAGGCCAGATAGGCTTCGCGCACGCGCGCTGCGGCGGCGCGCACGTCCGGATGGGATGCAATGGTGGTGTGGTCGATCAGGGTCTTGTGCGCGGCCAGCTGCTGCTCCGCCGCGTCCAGCGCCGCGCGGCTTCCCGCCAGGGTGTCGCGCGCATGCTGCAATTCCTCGGCCGGAAGCGCGCCGCTCGCGGCAAGCGGCGCGCGCCGCGCGAGGTCGGCGCGCGCGCGCTCGATCTCGGTTTCGCGCTGCGCCACGTTGGCTTCGATCTGGGCTGTGGTGGCCACGACGTTGCGCACCTGGCGTACGCTGCGCGCGAGGGCGGCCTCGGCCTGGTCCAGGGCGATGCGCGCATCGGCCTGGTCGAGCTGAACCAGCACCTGGCCGGCCTTGACGAAATCGGTGTCGTCCGCGCCGATCGCGAGCACCGTGCCCGCGACCTGGGGCGTAATCTGCACCAGGTTGCCGCCGACATAGGCATCGTCAGTCGATTCGACATAGCGGGCAACCAGCGCCCAGTAGACGCCGTAGCTTATGCCCGCAATCAGGAACAGGCCGATCAGCAGCTGCAGCAGGCGCGCGCGCCGTCCGTTGGTGGGCGCCGCGTCTGACTTGTCGTCTTGGTTCATCGCATTACCTTTCCTGTTGCCGCATCAGGACGCGCCCGGCGCGCCAGCTTCCTCGAATCCGCCGCCAAGCGCGCGGATCAGCTCGATCGAGACATCCAGTTCGCGCGCACGCAGGTTCACGCGCAGAGTCTTTTGCTCGAGCAGCGGTGTCTCGGCGGCGAGCACCTGCAGATAGCTGGCGAGGCCGGCGCGATAGCGCTCGCTGGCGAGCGCGTAGGCCGCCCCCGCGCTCGCCAGCGAGCGCTCGACTTCGGCGCTTTGCGCATCCAGCGATTTGAGCGTGGCAATCTGGTCCACGACCTCGCGCAGCGCCCCGACGAGCGTCTGGTTGTACTGCCCCACCGCCAGGTCGTAGTCGGCATCCTTGGCCGCGAGATTGGCGCGCAGGCGCCCGCCGTCGAACAGCGGCAGGCGCAGCGCCGGGCCGAACGCGGGGTCCTCGCTGCGCGCGCTGAGCAGTTTGGCGAAATGGATGCTCTGCACGCCGACCAGCGCGCTCAGATTGAGGTTGGGATAGAACTGGCCCTTCGCCGCGTCGATGTCGCGCCGCGCCGACTCCACGCGCCAGCGTTGCGCCACCACGTCCGGCCGCCGTCCGAGCAGGTCCGCGGGCAGCACCGAGGGCAGCGCGATCGTCTGCGTCTTGAGCCGGGGCCGCGCGATGGCGAGGCCGCGGTCGGGACCCTGGCCGAGCAGCGCGGCGAGCAGATTGCGCCCGAGCGCGATCTCCTCCTCCAGCTGCGCAATGTGCGCGCGCGCGGCCGGGATCGAGCCTTCGGCCTGGTTCAGTTCGATGTCCGAGTCCAGCCCCGCGGCGACGCGCTGCTGCGTCAGATCGAACATGGACTGGTGCTGCGCCAGCAGGTCGCGCGCCAGATCGAGCTGTTCGAATCTGCGCGCGAGCTGCGCATAGGTGCGCGCGACGCTCGCCGCAAGCAGCAGGCGCACGGCATAGGCGTCGACTTCGGCCGCGCGCGCCTGGCCCAGCGCGGCATCGTAGGTGGCGCGATTGCGGCCCCACAGGTCGAGTTCATAGCTGAAGTTCGCGGCGAGATCGGTTTGCGTGTGCCAGGAACCCGCGATCGGCGGCGGAAATATGCCGTTGCTCGAATAGCGCTGGCGCGTGACGGTGGCGAGCGCATTCGCCTGCGGCGCGAGCGCGGCGCCGGAAACCGATGCCAGAGCGCGCGCCTTGTCGATGCGCGCGCGCGCGCTGTCTATGCCGGGGTTGCCCGCAAGCGCTTCGGCGATCAGCGCGTCCAGCTGCGCGTCGCCAAAGCGCCGCCACCAGTCCGCCTGCGGCCAGGCGGCCGAGGGCCGTTGCTGCGCCAGCGCGGCCTGCGCCGCCAGCTTGCCTGGGTCGGTGCGCTGTGCGCTGGGCGCGAGTCCATCGAAGCTGGCGCAGCCAGCCGCAAGCACGGCGAGCGCGGCGGCCGTAGCGGCGAGGGCGCTGCGCGCGATTCGCTGCGGCGTGGGCAGGCGGCGCTTCACGCGTTGGCCACCATGCGGCCGAGCAGCTGTTCGAGCTGGCGCACTTCGCTGCCGCTGAAGCCGCGCAGCAGGCGGTTGAACACCTGCACCAGCGCTTCGACTATGCGCGGGTACAGCTTCGCGCCCTCGGCGGTCAGCTCCAGGCGCACCGCGCGGCGATCGCCCTTGATGCGCGCGCGCCGCAGCACCCCCTTTTTTTCCAGCCGGTCCAGCAGCCGCGTCATCGCGCCCGGGTCGTAAATCAGGATCTTGCACAGCTCGGCCGCAGTGGCCGCCGCGCCGTCGCCGAGCAGCATTACCACGATCCATTGCGCGTGGCTGATGTCCAGCGGCCCGAGCTCCTGGTTGATCGCCTCGACAATCGCGCGGCGCGCGCGGCCAATGTGCGCGCCGACAGCCTGGCTGGGACGAAAATTCTCGATGTCGTAGATGGGCTGCATCGCCGAAAATCGCACGGAAAGGGGAATGGATGCTAATTGCCTAGGCAACTATTGTCAAGGCAGGCGCGACGGGCAGGGGCGCGCGCAAGGCGGGGGTGCGCGCGAGCCGCCGGCACGCGACGGACGCGGATGTTGATGCTGCGCAAAGCCCGGGATGCGGCCCGCGACTATTATGGTTTATTGGCGGGATCGCCGAATCGAGCCTGGGCTTGGGGAAAGCAGCGCACCCAGGCGCGCCGCCGCAACAACGCGACAGCATGTCATGCATGAAATGGCCTTGGCCGAAGGGGTACTGCAATTGATCGAGGACGCTGCGCGCGCGCAGGCGTTCTCGAGGGTTAGCACGATCTGGCTCGAAATCGGCCAGCTCGCCGGGGTCGAGGCCGAGGCGATGAGATTTTGCTTCGATGCGGTGGCGCGCGGCAGCCTGGCCGAAGGCGCCAGGCTCGAAGTGATTGCGACACCGGGTTCCGGCTGGTGCGCACACTGCGCGGCCAGCGTGGTCTTGACCGAGGTGTTTGGCGCCTGCCCGCGTTGCGGCAGGTATCAGGTACGGGTGACCGGCGGTATGGAAATGCGCGTCAAGGAGCTGGAAGTCGGGTAGGAGAATGCTATGTGCACGAGTTGCGGCTGTGGTATCGATGAAGTGAGGCTTGACGGCGATGTCGCGCATGAAGAGCTGCACACGCACGCCAGCGCAACGGTACACAGCCACGAACATGCGCATGCTCCCGGCGTGGGTGCGCGGCGCAGGGTGCAGATCGAACAGGACATCCTCGCCAAGAACAATGCCTATGCTGCGCAAAACCGGCAGCGCCTGTGCGAGCGCGGCATTTTCGCCCTCAATCTGGTTTCCAGCCCGGGCTCGGGCAAGACGACGCTGCTGTGCAAGACCATCGCGATGCTGCAGGAACAGCCGGTGGCGGTCATCGTGGGCGACCAGCAGACCAGCCAGGACGCCGATCGCATCCGCGCCACCGGCGTGCCGGCGATCCAGATCAATACCGGCAAGGGCTGCCATCTGGACGCGCATATGGTCGGGCACGCGCTGGAACATCTGAGCCCTGCGGATGGTGCGCTGCTGCTGATCGAGAATGTCGGCAACCTGGTCTGTCCCGCGGCCTTCGATCTGGGCGAGGCGCACAAGGTGGTGATTCTGTCGGTCACCGAAGGCGAGGACAAGCCGATCAAATATCCCGACATGTTCCGCGCCGCCAGCCTGATGCTGTTGAACAAGACCGATCTGCTGCCGCACCTGGACTTCGACCTCGACGCGGCCATCGGCTTTGCCCACCGGGTCAAACCGGACCTGCGCGTCATCTGCGTTTCGGCGCGCAGCGGCGAGGGCATGGACGCGTGGCTGGAATTCCTGCGCGACGGCGTCGCCGGCGCGCGCGCCGCGCAGCGCGAAACCATGGACGGCCTCAGGCGCAGGATCGCCGAGCTGGAGGCGCGGGACTCAGGGCGGCTGCCTTGAGCCTTGCCCTGCCTGTCATTGCGCGCCGCATCCGCGTCGCCGGAATCGTCCAGGGAGTCGGCTTCCGGCCCTTCGTCTGGCGCCTGGCGCGTGAGCTCGAACTCGGAGGCTGGGTGCGCAATGACGGCGCGGGCGTGGAGATCGCAGCCGAGGGCAGCGGCGCGAACATAGCGCTGCTGCTGCGGCGCCTGCGCGCCGAGGCGCCGCCGCTGGCGCGCGTGGACTCGGTCAAAACCAGCGACGCGGCGCCGGAGGGCGCCGGCCGCTTCAGCATCGCGCAAAGCGGCGGCGGACGCGCGGCCACGGCGATCGGCGCGGACGTGGCGGTGTGCGCGCACTGCCTGGGCGACATGTTCGATCCACGCGGCCGCCGCTGGCGCCACGCGTTCATCACCTGCACCCACTGCGGCCCGCGCTATACGGTGACGCGTGCGCTTCCCTACGACCGGCCGCAAACCAGCCTGGCGCCGTTCCCGCTGTGCCCGGATTGCGCGGCGGAATACGGCGCGCCGGCCGACCGGCGCTTTCATGCCGAGACTATTTGCTGTGCGGCCTGCGGTCCGCGCCTGTCGCTGCTCGACGCACAGGGAAGCGCCATCGGGGGCGACCCGATTGCGGCGAGTCTGAAGCTGCTGCGGGAGGGGGGCATCGTCGCCATCAAGGGACTGGGCGGATTCCATCTTGCCTGTGATGCGCGCAATGCCGAGGCAGTGGCGCAGCTGCGCCGGCGCAAGAACCGCGAACAAAAGCCGCTTGCGCTGATGGCGCCCAACGTCGCCAGTCTCGCTCCCTATGCGCATGTTTCGCCGCAGGAGCGCGCGCTGCTGGAAAGCGCCGAACGTCCAATTGTGCTGCTGCGCGCGCAGCCGGGATGCGATGCGGCGCTGACCGGCGTCGCGCCCGGACTGATCTGGCTCGGCGTGCTGCTTCCGACCACTCCGATCCACTATCTTCTGTTCCACGAGGCCGCCGGACGGCCGGCCGGCACGGACTGGCTTTCCACTACACAGGAACTGCTGCTGGTGATGAGCAGCGCCAATCCGGGCGGCGAGCCCATCGTGCGCGACAACAGCGAAGCGCGCGCGCGGCTGGCCGGCATTGCCGACGCGATCCTGGAGCATGAGCGCGACATCGTCTGCCGCTGCGACGACAGCGTGATACGTCCGCTGGCGCAGGGCGCGCAATTCGTCCGGCGCAGCCGCGGCTACGCCCCCGGCGCCATCCGCCTGGCGCAGGCCGGGCCGCCGGTGCTGGCTTTCGGTGCGCAAATGAAGAGCAGCGTCTGCGTCACGCGCGGCGGCGAGGCGTTCATGTCGCCGCATATCGGCGACCTGGACAATGCGGCGGCCTGCGCCTTCCTCGATGAGAGCGTGAGCCGCATGCTCGAACTGCTCGAGCTCAAACCGGAAATCGTGGCGCACGATCTGCATCCGGACTACTACAGCACGCGCGCCGCCCTGGAATTCGCCGCCGCGCATGGACTGCGCGCCGTGGGCGTGGGGCATCACCACGCGCATATTGCCGCCGTCTGCGCCGAGCACGGCGTGCGCGGGCCGGTACTCGGGCTGGCCCTGGACGGGGTCGGGCTGGGGGCGGATGGCGCCGCCTGGGGCGGAGAATTGCTGCAGCTCGAAGCCGGGCGCTGCGAGCGGCTGGGGCATCTGCGGCCGCTGCCCCTGCCCGGCGGCGACCGCGCCGCGCGCGAACCCTGGCGCATGGCCGCCGCGGCGCTGCACGAGGCGGGCCGCAACGCCGACATCGTCAGGCGCCTGCCCCTGCGTGGAGCCGGCACCATCGCCGCCATGCTGGCGCGCGATGTCAACTGTCCGCGCACTTCCAGCATGGGCCGGGTGTTCGACGCGGCCGCAGGCCTGCTCGGCC
>JAAOZY010000286.1 GCA_012274205.1 Betaproteobacteria bacterium | reverse complement strand
GGTGACAACCGAGGCCGCCTCGCCGGGAATCTTCATCAGAATCGAAGTGGTCGACCCGCCATACATGGCGCCGTAGAAGATGCCGGACATCAGAATGATCGCGGTGATGGGCGAGCCCATCTTCATGCTGATGGGCAGCAACAGCGCGATGGTGGCCGCAGGTCCCAGGCCGGGCAGGACGCCCACCGCCGTTCCGAGGGCGCAGCCGATGAAGCCCCAAAGGAGATTGACCGGACTGAAGGCGATTTGAAATCCATGCCACAGTCCCGCGACATCAAACATGGTCCTGGTCTCCCTCAATCGACATGGGTTTCCGCATTTGTGCCAGCCTCGTCAGAATCAGAACAGCACACCCCTGGGAAACGGGGTCTGCAGGAAGCGTTCGAACAGCAGATAGACGACCAGACCAGTGAGCACACCGGTACCCGCCGATACGTACAGGCTCTTGCGCTCCACGATGAGCAGCCAGCCCGCGACCAGAACCACGACACTGGTGATGGCGCCGATATCGTCGAACACGACGACATACGCTGCCGTAACACAGATGGCCAGAAGCGGGCGCAACCAGGCCTTGGGCTCCCAGAACGGAATTCGTTGCTCCTCGGTCCCGAGATTGGTGATAATCAGGCCGACAGCCAGAACGGCCAGAATCACGCCCAATCCGAAAGGCATGAAGCCCGAACCGGGCTGGCCGTGGTCGAACAGACGGAGCACCCAGACCGACTGCTGGATCACGAGCGTCGCGAGCGCAAGCAGAAACACGCCTGCGTACCGTTGCCAGGACTTCATCCCCTTCCTCCTTTTACCCGAAGCTCACGCCTGATTGTTTCTCCGCGTAAGCGCTTAGCTTAAACCTAGCACTTGCACGGCACTGATTCGGCGCAGCAAATATGGTAGCGCTACCATATGCCAAAGTCAAGCCGGTCCTGACGCTGTTCCATGCATCAGGCGCTGTCGCGCTCGACGATGGAAAAGCCGACATCGACCACGCGTTTGTCCACCCTGCGCCCTTCGGCGCGATCGACGATGAATTGCGCCGCCTGGCGGCCTATGGCGGTGCCGTCGATGCGCACCGTGGTCAAGGCGGGATGCAGGTCCGCGGCATACTCGAGATCGCCAAAACCGACGACCGCGATCTGCCCGGGCACCGCGATGCCGCGCGCCTGCGCCTCGGTCATGATGCCCAGCGCGAGCAAGTCCGAACTGCAGAACACGGCGTCGGTGCCGGGCGAGGTGCGCAGCAACTCGGCCAGCGCGCTGCGGCCGTGGTTCAAAGTGGTCGGCGCGGGCACGTACACCGCCGGAACGTCGCGCATGCCCGCGGCGCGGGCCGCCGCCTGGAACGCGTGCGCACGCCGCCTCGCGCGCTCGTCATCACCGGCCACCAGCGCGAGTTGCCGGCGCCCCCTGCCGAGCAGAAAGTCAGCCACCGCGCGCCCGGCGTCGACGTGCGAGAATCCGACCAGCATGTCGAAGGGGGTGGGGGTGAGATCCCAGGTCTCGACCACCGGGATCGCCGCGGCCAGAAGGCGTCTGCGTCCCTCCGGGGTATGCATGATGCCGGTGAGCACGATGCCATCCGGCCTGCGGCCGACGATGGCCTCGATCAGCGCATCTTCGCGCGAATTGTCGTAACCGCTCTGCCCGAGCATCAACTGGTAACCGCGCTCGGCCAGCGCTTCGGTGAGCGCCTGCACGGTCCGCAGAAACACCGGTCCGGAGATCGTCGGCACCACGGCCGCAACCAGACGGCTGCGCGCCGAGGCGAGGCCACCGGCGAGCCGGTTGCGTACATAGCCGGTGCGCGCGACCGCATCGCTTACTTTCTTGAGCGCCTCGGCGGAAACCTGCTCGGGCGTATTCAAGGCGCGCGACGCGGTAATCGGCGCCACGCCGGCGAGCTTGGCCACGTCGTGCAGGGTCACGGCGCCGCTCCCCTTGCGCGTGCGCCGCTGCGACGGATTTCTTCGTTTCATGGCCGGATTGTAGATCAATGATAGCGCTACCGGCTAGTGCGAACGCCCGGCTTGCAGGAATGCCCCGCAAGCTGTTCTCGGCACTTCTTGGAGTGAACAGGCTGGCCGTCCGTGTCAGCGAAGCAGCGCATGCCAGCCGCGCCGAAGGCCGGCACCGCGTCGGCCAGACGAGTTGACAGCGGCTGTCAGGCGCGCACGACGCAGTCCGAAAAGCGGTGTAAGGTGGCAACCATGAAACCCGCGACTCAGTGCTTCTTGTCGGCAGCTGCGCTTCTACTCGCCTCGCAGACCCCGGCGATCGCCGCCAGTCATACTGCGGCGGAGTGCCGCGAGGGCGGTGAGTTCATCCGCAACGCCGCCCTGTCGCGCAACAATGGCCTGCCCAGGGAGGCATTCCTGAACCACCTGATCGCCGATCTGTCGATGATCCGCGGCCTGCCCGCTTCGGTGCGCTGGTTTGCGCGGGACGAGGCGGACGAATCGCTGTTGATCCGTAATGCCGAGCATGTCTATGCGCAGCGCCTGTCCCCGAAGGAGCACGAAGCGGCGTTCCTCGCCGAATGCAGCAGGAACATTGCGAAAAATCCGCAAGCCCCGCCGAACTGAACCGCAGCTCGCGCCTGCGCCGAGCCGCGGGCCTGCCGCCTCTTCCGGAAACGCCGCCGCAGTGGCGCTTGCCGCGCCGATGTTCCCCAGCCGCTACCGGGCGCCGATCAGCCCCGCCATCGAATCTGCGGGCCGCTCGTGCGCCCGCGCGCTATTTCTTCGCCAGATCGTCGGCCGCCTGCTCGAGGTCGCCGACGCCCTTTTGCGCTTTCCCGGAAATCTGTTTTGACAGCCCTTTGACCTGCTGCTGCTTGCTGCCGACCAGTTTCCCTGCTTCTTCCTGGACTTTTCCGGCTACGTCCTTCGCCGCGCCCTTCACTTGGTTCTTGTTCATGTTCCAATGCTCCTGTTGTAAGCGCCGCATCCGGCGCGATGGAAAATAGCCGCTATATCTTGCCTAGAACAAAAAGAATCAGGACGATCAGCAGTATCAAGCCCACGCCGCCGCTGGGGCCGTAACCCCATTTCCTGCTGTGCGGCCAGGCGGGGATCACGCCCAGCAGCGCCAGCACCACGATGACCAGAAGTATGGTTCCAAGGTTCATGGCAACGCGCCGCGCACCGCCCGGGCGCAGCGGCCTCCCGGTCCGGCGGTGCTGCTCATTGCGTGCCTTTCAGGATCATGTCGTTCTTCACCGATTTCACGCCCTTCACGCGCTTGGCGATGGCAGCGGCCTTGTTGATATCGGCGCGCGAGTTGACGAAACCGGTCAGCTGAACGATGCCCTTGTAGGACTCGACGTTGATTTCAGCGGACTTGAGCGTAGGCTCTTCCAGCACCGCCGCCTTCACTTTGGCCGTGATGACTGCATCATCGACATACTCCCCGGCGGATTCGGTTTTCGACGCCGCCGCGGCGGAATTCGTTTTCGTGTCGGCCTTGGCGCCTGCGCCGCCTTTCTGATGGCATTTTGCGCAATTGGTCGCGTCCTTGACGCCGAACGCCTTCTTGCCGTCGTGGCAGGCGCCGCAGAATTTGCCCTCGTTCATCGCGGCCATGTTGATCTTGTCGCCGCCTTTCTTCATTTCGAACAGCTTGGGTTTTGAATGGCAATCGGCGCATTTCGAGCCGTGGTCCGCGTGCACTTTGCCGTCAAATACTACTTTGCCCATGGAACTGGCAAACTCCACGGTCTTGCCTGGGGGAACCGCCATGACGTTTCCCAGCGACAACATCAGTGCTGCAGATAGTGCCAGTTTCCATGCAATTTTCATTTTGTAACTCCTTGAACAAGACCGAATTTCAAGACACGGCAGTCGCCCGAGCAGCCGCGCACGCAAGTATTAGATACCTTGACCGTGGCGCGTTCCGTGCGATGGCGCACATTGCGCGCACGCAATGGAGCGAAGCTTCGTCGCAGGGAAGCGCCACCGCGCAGAGTCCACAGCAGCGCCCTCCCCGCGCGCCCGGTTTGACGCGTGCGCAGACTGTTCGATAGCGAACGGACGTGGCCGCGGCGGACTGCTATTCTTGCCTTATGGTCACCAGCAATGCAGGAACGACAATAATCAAGCTCGCGCTGGCGGTTTTGACCGGCGCAGGGGCTGGATGCGCCAGCGCGCCCTCCGCGCCTCGAATTGCGCTATCGGAACTGCCGAATTGTTTCGAGTCCAACTACGACGCCCAAGGGCGTCTGTTCACGATCAAGGACCTGAATGATATCTGGGCGGATCCGACGAAGAATCCTGCGAACCAGCAATGCTTGCTCACGGTGGCGTCAAGCGCAGGCACTGCGTCGGCCTCGCGACTGCCGGCGGGCAGGTACACGGTCTATCTCGCCAACGGCGGGGGCGGCGGCGCTGGCGGAACCATGCAAAGTCCGATACACGGTGTCGGCGGCGGCGGCGGCGGCGGTGGCGGAGCGGGCGCCATGGAAATACAAGCCACGGTCTATCTGACCGAAGGGGTATACAAACTTACCATCGGAGCTGGTGGTCCGGGTGGACGCGTCTGCGCGCCAAGCTCAAATCTGGCCGGCGGAACCGGATGGGCCGGCAGTCCAAGCAATATCGTCCGCGTCGCCACCGGCGAGGTGCTCGCGGGCGTTTCCGGTGCCGACGCGTACGCGCGCCCGACTCTTTATCAGAATGAAAAATTGGCCGTCAAAGGTCGCGAAGGACAAGGCGGCTCAGGTCCGGGACAATCCAGCGGCGGAGCCGGGGCGCGACCCCAAGCGGCGAATGCGTACAGTGCGCCAGCCGAGGCCGGCGCCAGCACGCTCGAGCCGGTGCAAGCGGGCGTCGGGAATGCCTTGGCATACATTTCGAAATATGCCAGCCAGCCGACCGGCGCAGGTGGGGTGAGCAATGCGGACACCGCCGCTAAACAGCGCGGCCGGACCTCCAGCCAAGCGGATTTGCCACCAACGCGCAGTTCGCCCGGCAGCAATGGTGCGGCGGACGCCGGGCCGGAGCCGATCTACACAAGCAATGCAATAGCCACCACCGGCCTAAGCGGATTTGTGTCCGGCAAGACGGGAGTCGGCGGTGCGCCGGGCTACACCTATGGCGCCGGCACTCACCCGAGCGGCGGCGGCGGCGGTGGCGCTACCGACGTGGGAGCCGGCGGCAGCGGCGGCGGAGAAACCTTGCGTCACGGGGATCAGCCGCCGGTGCGCGGCTCGCTCGGCAGCGGCGGTGGCGGCGGCGAAGGCAGTATGACCGGATGCGAGGCAGGCGCTGGCGGCGGCAACGGATACATTGCCTTTCGTCGGTTTTGACCGCTGCGGCCGGCGTACGGCCGAATCCGGGCACGGCTCCGATGATTAATACGTCTTGCCCGGACCTGCTTTCATTCTGCCCGGGCGCCCACTGAAAACGCCTGCGGCGGCTCACCGGCAAGGTAACGTTTCCACATGAGCGCGTAGGCGCGCTCCAGATCGCGCACGAAGCGCGGCGTGTCGAACAGCGGCAGCCGTTCGCGTGCGGCCAGCGTCTTGCGCATTGCCTGCAGTTCCGCCGGACGCTGCGCCAGGCGCACCGCGGTGTTTTCATAGTCCTCGATGTTGCTGCACACAAGCTGCGGCAAGCCCGCCGCGCTCACCAGGCTCGCGCCCACGCGCGCCGCGAAGGCCTCGCCTGGGCAGGTGAGCACCGGCAGCCCCGCCCACAGCGCGTCGGACGCGCTGGTGTGGGCGTTGATGCTGAAGGTATCGAGGAACAGGTCCGCCTGCGCCAGGCGCGCGAGGTGGCGCGGCTTGTTCAGCGTTTCGCCGAACACCAGGCGCGCCGGATCCACGCCTTGTGCCGCCGCTGCGCGCGCCAAGCGTTCGCGCGCCGCCGACCTGCTCGCATACAACCACAGCACGCTGCGCGGCACGCGCGCGAGGACGCGCATCCATGCGCGGAACGCTTCGGGTTCGATTTTGTACACCTGATTGAAGCAGGCGTAGACGAAGCCGTTCGCGGGCAGGCCCAGCGCCGCGCGCGCCGGGACGTCGCCGGCAATCGCCTGGCCGCTGTCGTTCACCTGGTAACTATGCGGCATCCATACCAGCTGCTCGCCGTAGTCCGCGGCCTGCTGCGGCGGCGCGACCATGCGGTCGACGATGGCGTAGTCGTTGAGGCCGCGGCCGGTCGAGGCCGGGTACCCCAGCCAGGCAACGCGCAGCGGCGCCGGCCGCAGCGCGAAGATTTCCGGGCGCGCTTCGTGGGTGAATCCCTTGAGGTCGATCAGGATATCGATTTCATCGCGGCGCATGCGCTCTGCGCTCGCGCGCGCGCCCTCGGCGCGGATGTCGATGAAGCGATCGACCGTGGCGGCGGCGTGGCGCCGGTATTCGCTGCCGTCGTCCGCGCCGATCGAATAGGCGTACACCTCGAAGCGGCTGCGATCGTGCAGACCGAAGAAGCTGCGCATCAGGTGCATGGTCGGATGGCTGTGGAAGTCGGCCGACACATAGCCCAGGCGCAGGCGCGCGCGTGCGCCGCGCGCAGGCGCAGGCGGCAGCGGCGCCCCTGCGGCGCGCAGCACGCGTTCGCAATGGGCCTGCGTCAGCGCATGGCGCAGCTGCCGCGGCAGCGGATATTCGTAGGCGACGAAGGGGTTGACCGCGGCGAACGCCGCCTCAAGCGGCTGCGCCGCCACGCGCGCAAGCAGCGCCTGCAACCGCGCCACGTCGGCCTCGCGGCCGCGCCAATCGCAGGCGCGGCCGCGGTAGCGCATCAGCGTGATCAGCAGCCCCGCATCCTCGGGGCGCAGCGCCAGCGCGCGCCGGCCGTATTCCACCGCCTCGTCCAGGCGCTCGAGCGCAGCGCACAATTCCGCCGCCAGCGCGAGCGCTTCGACCCAGTCCGGGCGTGCGGCGAGCGCGCCCGCGGCCGCGTCCAGCGCTTCGGCGATGCGGTGGCGGCCCTGCAGCACCGCGGCCAGGTTGAACAGGAAATTCGGCTGTCCGGGCTCGAGGCGCAGCGCAGCGCGCGCCTGCTCTTCCGCCGCATCGAGCTCGCCTTGGGCGCGCAGCACTTCGGCGTAGTTGGCGCGCAGGAAAGCGATGTCCGGGGCGCGCGCCACTGCCCCGGCTATCAGCGCGCGCGCTTCGCCCCCGCGCCCGCTTTGATGGCATAGCAGCCCGAGGTAATGCAGCGCATCGACGTCTTCGGGAAACTGCGCGAGCTGCCGGCGCAGCAGCTGCTCGGCTTCGGCCGCGCGTCCCGCCTGGATCAGTTCCAGCGCCTGGTCGATCATGGGCGCGAGACCACGCCCGCAGCGGCACGCGCGCACCATTCGATCCAGATGCCGCGGTAGATTTGTTCCAGCGCGCCCGTATATGCGGGCGCGTCGCACAGAGCCGAGGCACGCATGCGCTCGCGCAGGCTCGCGCGCAGCCGCTGCAGCTCGGCCAGATCCCCGGCCAGAGCGGTGGCAATCGCGAGATAGCCGGCACGATCGCGTGCAACAAGCTGCGGCAGGCCGATCGCGCTCAGCAGCGACAGGCCCGCGCGCGAGCGGAAATCCTCGCCCGCGAGGCTCACCACCGGCACCCCCAGCCACAGCGTCTCGCAGGTGGTCGCCCCGCCGTTGCAGGGAAAGGCATCGAGCGCGATGTCGACTTCCCGGTGCAGGGCGCGGAATTCGCGCTTGGGCAAGCGTGCGCTGAACGCGATGCGCTGCGCATCCACGCCGTTTTCGGTGAAGCGGCGCAACAGGCGTTCCCGCGTCTGCCCCGGCGCGATGGTGGCGAGCAGCAGCCGCGCGTGCGGCAGCTGCAGCAGCAATTCGCCCCAGAGGTCGATCAGCCCGGGATTGAGCTTGGCCACGTTGTTCATCGAGGCGAAGGTGACGTAGCCTTTGCCCAGCGCGGGCAGCGCGCCGGCCTCGGCCATGGCGTCCTCGGGCGGGCGGTAGCACCACAGGCTGTGCGGCAGGCGCAGCAGGCGCTCGCAGTAGCGCGCTTCGCTGGTCCCGGGCGGATCGCCGCAGGCGTCAGTGAGTCGGTAGTCCATCGCGCGCATGCCGGTGGTGTTCGGATAGCCGAGGAAAGTGAGTTGCAGCGGCGCCGGCCGGCGCGCGAACAGCAGCAGCCGGTTGCCGCGCGTATGGCCGGAGAGATCGAGCAGGATGTCGATTCCATCCGCCTCGATCAGGCTGGCCGCCTGCGCGTCGTCGAGGCCGCTGATGTCGCGCCAGGTG
>JAAOZY010000285.1 GCA_012274205.1 Betaproteobacteria bacterium | reverse complement strand
GATAGGGCCAGGGTTTCATTTCAGTTTTTTTTCCTGCGTATGTACATGGTATGGGTAACGCGGGCGACGGTTTCGCCGGCTTCGGTCTTCACTTCCGCCGCGATTTGCGGCAGGTATTTCTGCCCGCCGGCGGTATGCGCCCTGATGTCGGCGATGGTCGCATCGTCGAGGCTGAAGCGCGCATGGACTTTTTCCCTGGTCGCGACCAGGTAATCGATGGCGCCGCCCTTGTGCGCAACGAAATACTCCGGCCCGAGCACATGGATCAGCATCAGCGTGTAGAACGGATCGGTCATCGCGTACAGGCTGCCGCCGAAATGTGTGCCGTAGTAATTGCGGTTATGCCAGCTGGTCGAGAGTTCGACCTCGATTTCGCGGTAATCCGGCGCGATGTGTTTGACGCGCACGCCGGTCGCGCGAAACGGTGACCACAGGTTCATGCCGAAGCGCAGCCAGCGCGCCTTCATTTTTCACTGCGAATTTGAACCGACCGCGATTTCAAGCCGTCTCCAGGCGCGCGCCGCTGGCGGCGTCGAACCAGTGCAGGCAGCCGGGCAGGGCGCGCACCGGCAGCGCCTGCCCCGGAGCCGGGTGCTCCGCTGCCGACAGGCGCGCGACCAGCAGCTCCTTGCCGAACAGGCCATGCACCAGGGTGTCGGCGCCGAGCATTTCGCGCATCTCGGTCTGCAGCGTGAACAGCGCCTCTTCCGGCGTGCACACTTCGAGGTGCTCCGGACGGATGCCGAGCACCACTTCGCGCCCGACGAGCGCTGCGGGCACGGCCAGGACGAGCCGCCCGCCGTCGGGCAGCGTGAGGCCGGTGGCATCGGCGCGCCCGCGCAGGAAATTCATCGCCGGCGAGCCGATGAAGCCGGCGACAAACTGGGTCGCCGGGCGCTGGTAGACCTCGGCCGGCGCGCCGATCTGCTCGGTGCGCCCCGCGCTCATCACGATCATGCGCTGCGCCAGGGTCATCGCCTCGACCTGGTCATGGGTGACGTAGACGCTGGTGGTGCCCAGGTTGCGGTGCAGCTTCTGGATCTCCAGTCGCATCTGCACCCGCAGTTTGGCGTCCAGGTTCGAGAGCGGCTCGTCGAACAGGAACACCGCCGGCTCGCGCACGATGGCGCGGCCCATGGCCACGCGCTGGCGCTGCCCGCCGGACAGTTCGCGCGGCCTGCGCCCGAGCAGCTCGCCCAGCTCGAGGATCTTGGCCGCGCGCTGCACCCGCGTCTCGATGTCGTCCTTGGCAAAGCCGCGGATCTTCAGGCCGTAGGCCATGTTCTGGCGCACGCTCATGTGCGGGTAGAGCGCGTAGTTCTGGAACACCATGGCGATGTCGCGGTCCTTGGGCTCGAGATCGTTGACCACGCGCTCGCCGATCTGGATCTCGCCGCTGGTGATGGCTTCCAGACCCGCGACCATGCGCAGCAGCGTGGACTTGCCGCAGCCCGAGGGGCCGACGATGACCACGAATTCGCCGTCGGCGATGTCCGCGGACACGCCCTTGATTACTTCAAGTTTACCGAAGCTCTTCCTGACATTGCGCAGTTCGAGTTTTGCCATGTTCCGTCCGTAGCTCTGCTATTTTTCCGTATCCACCAGGCCCTTGACGAACCAGCGCTGCATCAGCAGTACCACCAGCGCCGGTGGGGCGAGCGCAAGCATGGCCGTCGCCATGACCAGGTTCCAGTCCACCGCGGCGTCGCCGCCGGGAATCATGCGCTTGATGCCGATCACCACGGTGTACATGTCTTCCTGCGTCGTCACCAGCAGCGGCCACAGGTACTGGTTCCAGCCGTAGATGAACAGGATCACGCACAGGGCCGCGATATTGGTCTTCGACAGCGGCAGCACCACATCCCAGAAGAAGCGCAGCGCGCTGGCGCCGTCGATGCGCGCCGCTTCCATGAGTTCGTCGGGGATCGTCATGAAGAACTGGCGGAACAGGAAAGTCGCCGTCGCCGAGGCGATCAGGGGTATGGTCAGGCCGGCATAGGTGTCGAGCATATGCAGATCGGACACCACCTCGTAGGTCGGCAGGATGCGCACTTCGACCGGCAGCATCAGCGTGATGAAGATCATCCAGAAGAAGAAATTCTTCAGCGGGAAGCGGAAGTAGACGATCGCAAACGCGGAAAGTATCGAGATGGCGATCTTGCCGAAGGTGATGGTCAGCGCCATTATCAGGCTGTTCAGCATCATGCGGCCGACCGGTGCGGTGCTCGCGCCGGCGACGCCTTCGGTGAGCACCGTGGTGTAGTTGTGCAGCATTTCGCGGCCGGGCAGCAGGGGCAGCGGCAGTTCGAACATGCGCTCGGCCGTGTGCGTAGAAGCGATGAATGCGATGTACAGCGGGAACGCGATCACGATCACGCTGACGATCAGCAGCACATGGCAGAGGACGGTGAGCCAGGGCCGGTTTTCTATCATATCGGTCTATTTCAAAGTGAGGGGATATCCCCCAAGGGCACTTTCCCGTCGAGCGGGATCGAGACCTTCGGGCGTCTCCCCTCAAACTCCTCTATATTGGTCCGGTGCAAAAAAAGCGCTTTGCACCGGTAATTCGCACTAATACTGCACCTTGCGCTCGATGAAGCGGAACTGCACCACGGTGAGCGAAATCACGATGATCATCAGGATCACCGACTGCGCCGCCGAGCCGCCCAGGTCCAGGCCTTTGAAGCCGTCGTGGAACACCTTGTATACGAGGATCGTGGTCGATCTGGACGGGCCGCCCGCGGTGGCCGCGTCGATGATGGCGAAGGTGTCGAAAAAAGCGTACACCAGGTTGACCACCAGCAGGAAGAACGAGGTCGGAGACAGCAGCGGAAAGGCGATGGTCGCAAAGCGCTTGATCGGCCCGGCGCCGTCGATCGCGGCGGCTTCGATCAGCGACTTCGGAATCGATTGCAGTCCCGCGAGGAAGAACAGGAAGTCGTAGGGGATCAGCTTGAACAGCGCCGACACCACCACCAGGCTCATGGCCTGGCCGCTGTTGAGCAGGTGATTCCAGTCGTAGCCGAGGAGTTTCATGCCATGGGCGAGGATGCCGACCGTCGGGTTGAACATGAAGGACCAGATCACGGCGGCGATCGCCGGTGCCACCGCGTAGGGCCAGATGATCAGCGTCTGGTAGGCCTTGGCGCCGCGCAGCACGTGGTCGCAGCAGGCGGCCAGGACCAGCGATATGGAAAGACCGAAAAACGCGACCAGCGACGAGAATACCGCGGTGACCCGGAACGACTCGATATAGGTTTCGTCGGCGAACAGCACCTTGAAATTCTCGAACCAGACGAATTCCGTGTGCGTGGCGAACGCGTCCTGCACCAGCAGCGATTGCCACAGCGCCTGCGCCGCGGGCCAGATGAAGAATACGATGGTGATGGCGAGTTGCGGCGCCACCAGCGCATAGGGCAGCCAGCTGACCGGGAACTGTGTGCGTTTTTCCATGCGGATTAGCTAACGGGCTGTTGAAAAGCGCTTCCCGCGCGAGTGATTACAAACCATTGTTATCCTCTGTCCAAGGGAAGCGAATTTCAATTGCCCTGACTTGGGGGATTTAAAAGGGGGCCGAAGGAAGGGATGGGACCCTTCCTTTCCCATCCAGGCCCCCTTTTTCAATACCCCGCAAGCGGCCCCTCGGGGCCGCTTGTCAGACGTTCACGCGGCCGGAACTATTTCCCGCCCTTGTTGGCGCGCTCGAACTTGCGCAATTCGACATTGCCGCGCTCGACCGCATCGTCCAGCGCCTGCTTCGGCCCCTTCTTCTGCGCCCACACCGCTTCGAGTTCCTGGTCGATGATGTCGCGGATTTGGACGAAATTGCCCAAGCGTACGCCTTTGGAATCCTTGGTCGGATTTTTCAGCAGCAGCTGCTGGATGGCGACGTCGGTGCCGGGGTTGGCTTCATAGAAGCCTTCCTTCTTGGTCAATTCGTAGGCCGCCTTGGTGATCGGCACATAGCCCGTCTTCTGGTGCCATTCCGCCTGGACTTTCGGCGAGGACATGTAAGTAAAGAATTTCGCCACGCCTTTGTATTCCGCCGGCTTCTTGCCCCCCATCACCCACAGGCTGGCGCCGCCGATGATCGTATTCTGCGGTGCGCCCTTTACGTCGGGGTAATAAGGCAGCTGCGAAATGCCGAATTGGAACTTGGAATTCTTCTTGATGTTGGCGTAGGCCGCGGACGAGGTGGTCAGCATGGCGCAGTCGCCGCCGTAGAATTTGGCCTCGGGCTGGGTCGTGCGGCCGGCGTAAGTGAACAGACCGGACTTGACCCAGGAGGAAAGCTTGGCGATATGGCGCACCAGCATTTCGGTGTTGAACGTGAGCTTGGTGCCCAGGCCGCCGAAACCGTTCTGCTCGGTGGCGAACTCCTGGTTATGCCAGGCGCTCATGGTCTCCAGCTGCACCCAGGATTGCCAGGCCGTGGTAAACGCGCAGGTCGCGCCGGAATCCTTGAGCTTGACCGCGTCCGCCTCGACCTCGTCCCAGGTCTTGGGCGGCTTGTTCGGATCCAGGCCGGCCTTCTTGAACGCGTCCTTGTTGTAATAGAACACCGGGGTGGAGCTGTTGAACGGCATCGACAGCATGCGGCCCTGGGTGTCGCTGTAATAGCTGGTGACCGCGGGCATGTAGGACTTGGGATCGAACTTCTCGTGCGCCTCCGCCATGACCTCGTACACCGGCTTGATCACCTTTTTCCCCGCCATCATGGTGGCGGTGCCGACTTCGAATACCTGCAGGATGTCCGGGCCCTTGCCTGAGCGAACCGCGGCGATCGCCGCGGTCATCGACTCGGCATATCCGCCCTTGTACACCGGCACCACCTTATAGTCGGACTGAGTTGCGTTGAACCCGTTCGCAATGTCGTTGACGCGATCGTTGAGTGCGCCGGTCATCGAATGCCACCACTGGATCTCGGTGGCGGCCTGGGCGCTGCCGGCGGCGAAGGCAAAGGCTACAGCGAGTGCGAGAGAAAGTTTCTTGATTTTCACAATGGTCTCCTTTTTCAGCAAAGATGCGTGAGCAGATTATTGGCGCTCATTGTTACAACTGTGTTGATTCTGGTCATATTACCGCAATATTGCGCCCGGCGAGGGCGGGGAATGCGGGATGTGGGTGCGGCGCTGGGCGTGCGGGCCGGCAGCCCGGCCGGGCCGGATTCATCTGCGGCCGCGGCCTCTACGCCGATTTCGACGCCCTGCCCAAGGCGATATGCAGGACCAAAAGCAGCGGCAATGCGACGCCGATAATCCAATGGGCCGCGGACCAGGTCGGGCGGCTGTGCTCGCTCGCGACGTAATAGAGCGCGTAGCCGCTCGCCGTCAACGCCGACAGCAGGGCGATCATCGACCAGCCCGAAGCAAGATTGCGCCCCGCCTTGAGCGCGCGCCGCATGTGGCTGTTCATCAGGCTGCCGATGAAGAACAGCGCCACCATGGCGCCTGCGCCGTGCAGTTTCATCGACCAGGGTTCGAGCGGATTGACGCCTTCGCCGAATTCGCCCACAGGCCGCAGCAGGTAGTGGGCAAGCAGCCACAGCAGGCCGGTTGCCGTGAGCCAGGCGGTGATGCCGTAGATGCAGCGCCGGTGCCAGCGTTCGAGCCGCACGTTGACATGGCGTTGCAGGCTCGCTTTTCTATGGCGCGTCATTCATACCACCAGGGCGCTGGCGCCGAACTGCTTCAATGCGGGATGCCGCGCATCGGCGCTCGCCATCACGACTTTGCTGAGGGCGTCGGCGAGCATGCAACTGGGAGCGAACACCGAGGCGCTGAACGCGCCCGTGACCGGACGGCCATTTGCGCCGTCGATGAGTGCGCTGCATGCCCGCGCTTTGATGCGCCTGCGCGAGAAATATGTGCCGGAAGTGGCCAGCGCACATTGGCGCAGCCGCATATGCACCGCGGCCGCCTGCGGTCTGCGCGGATGGCGTATCGCGACCGGATAGTCGAGGTCGCCGAACGCGCGCAAGTCGCCACCGGCGTTGACGCAGCCTGAGCGCACGCCCGATTGCCGCAATGCGTCGATGGCCAGATCCACAGCGTATCCTTTTGCGATGCCGCCAAGATCGATCCAGGCAGCGCTGGTTTTTCTGATGCGGCATCCGCCTTCCAAAGCCAGGACCGGCCGGCCGGGGACGTGCACAGGCCGGGCGCCTGCCGGCGCGGGCAGATAACCCCATTCGACCAGGCGGGGCGCGCAACTCACGTCGAAGATTCCGCCGCTGGCGCAGCCGATCTCCAGCGCGCAGCGAATCACTTCGCAGGTGTGCGCATCGACCTCGATCGGCTCCCCGGCAGCCGCGCGATTGATGCGCGAGACGTCGCTCGCCGGTTCATGGAAGCTCATCAGGCGGTGCACTTCGGCGATTCTGCCGTAGGCCGCGTCGAAACAGGAACGCAGGTCGGCCTCGGCCAGCGCATCGGCGATGGTGATTTCGACCAGGGTGCCCAGCCAGGGCTGTGCGCGGCGCATCATCGTTTGAGCGCGACCTGCGCGATGGCGGCGATGCGGCGCACGCCGTCGGTGACATGCGTGCACGACAATGTCGCGCCGCTGATGTTGGCGATGCCCTCGCCGATAGCCAGTCCGGACTGTGCGGTCTTGCCGGTAAACTGTTTGCGCCATGCGGGGCTCCTGATTTCGAAACCGTGGCTTTCGCGGTAAGCGAGGATTTCGATCTGCCTGACGCTGGCGTCGGGATTGAGCGCTACCGCGTAGGAGATCAATTCGAATTTTCCGATCACGTCGTCCAGCACCACATAGCCCAGTGCCGCGTCGCCGCGGTAGGCGGCGTACACGCGCCAGCCGACTGAGCGCGCCGGCAGTCCGGAGAGCTTCTCCACCTCGCGCATCTGCTCGGTCGACAGGCGCAGGGTGTCGTCCTTGAACGCGGTGGCATCGGGAAACATGAGGTGCTGCGCCTGCTCCACGCCCAGGTATTGCGTCGCGAATGCGAGGCTGCTCGCGCTGGCCGTGAGCGCAAGCGCCGTCAGTTGAAAAGCGGGTTTCATGCTGGACGCCAAAGTTCAGAACGAATAGCCGAGGCCGAGATTGAGCCGGTCGCGCGTATTGTCGACTTTGAATTTCTGGTAGTCCGCCTTCAGCACCACACCTTCACCCAGCCTGAAACTGGCGCCCATGGTCATCACTTTTTCGTTCGGGCCGGTGGGCACGGCCAGTCCGGCGGGCACTGCGGAATAGCTGGCCGCGGTGTCGTACTGCTCGTAGCGTGCGAACGGCGACAGGCTGTAGTCGCCCGATTTCCACAGCTTGTAGGCAGCTTGCGCATACCAGCCGGAGAACGAGGACGGAACCGGCGTGGGCTTGCCGACGAAGCTGAGGTTGAGCGCATCGGTATTGCTGATTGCGCCGCGCGCGTATACCGCCGACAGATCCCATTTTCCGGGCGTATAGCGCGCATGCAGATCGCCGACCGTCACGCGCGAATTCGGCGCTGCGAAACCGGCCGTGCCCTGGCCCGCCTTGCCGCTGAAGATGGAGCCGCCGAGCAGCAGACCGGGAACGCCGCGCCAGTTGAGCGCGCCGTGCACGCTCAGGTCGCGTGACTTGGCCAGTTGCGCTTCCTGGTGGATGCTCCCCAGCGGCGACTCGCGGCCTTCGGGCGAGGTGGCATCCCATTTGCCCAGGTCGAAGCCAGTGGTCAGCCCCAGGTCCCAGCTCAGCCCATTGTCCAGGGTCGAAGACAATCCCACGCCGGCTTCGCGCCAGGTCGAGGGAATGATCGCGGTTTCGACGAAATTGCGCTCGACGCCGTAGTAGGCGGTCGGTTCGTGGTTGGTGTTCAACAGGCCCGCCGGAATCAGGAACAGTCCCGCCTTGGCGCGCAGGCCGTTGCCGAATTCGCGCTCGATGTACGCCTGTTCCACTTCCGACTCGCCCGCATCGGTGGCCGAGGTCACGGCGTGTTCCCACTCGAACTCGGTGACCAGCCTGGTCCTGTCGTCGAAGCGGTGCTCGATCCCGATCACCGCGCGGCGCAGGTCTGCTTGTGCCTGACTCGCGTCTCGTCTCGGGCGGTTGTAGTTGACTTCGCCGTAACCGGTGACGACGGTCTGGGGCCCCACCGCCATGCCCGCGGCTGGCGCGCCATGCGCAGCAGCGGGCGCAGCGGCCGCCGTCGCGGCCAATGCCTGCTGGCGCTTTTCGACGGTGTCGGTTTTTTGCCGGGTGGCGAGCAATTCCGCCTTGACCTTTTCCAGTTCGGCCGCGAGCTGGTTGATCCTTTGCAGAAGCGCCGCCTCGTCGGCGAATGCCGTCAGAGGTGTGGCTACAAAAGCGGCGACGATGACGCGGGCGAGTATGGTTTTGTTCATGGTGATTGCTCTCTCCGGGGTTTTCAATTCGTTGTGTAGCCATCGTTCAGGCTGCCGAGAAACTGGATGAGGTCCTCGATTTCGGCGGCTGACAGCGCCGGCGCCATGCCGGGCTGGCGGTTGTACGGCGCTTCGCTGGTATTGACGTTGCTGCGATATGCCGCGGGCAGATCGTTGAATTTTTGCGGCGTGCCATCGGCCCCGAGCGGATACCATTCTTCGGGATTGGTATCGCGCCGCACGTAGAATCCGAGCGCGTCGCGCAGGCTGTTGAAGTAGCCGTTGTGGAAAAGCACCTTGCGCGTCGCCACGTTGCGCAGCGTCGGCACCTTGAACGCGCCGCACCGATCGGCGCGGCTGGCGAGGTCGCTGCGGTCGGGGCCGCACAGGCCCATGTCGAAATAGCTCGCGTCCGCCGTCGCGGGGATGGCCGGATTGCGCGGCACGCCGAGGTTGTCGTAGCTGAAGTCGGTGAACAGCGGCGGCGAACCGTCGGCGCTGCGGGCGCTGGGATGGCAGGCGGCGCAATTGCCCTTGGCCGGGTTGTTGAACAGCGCCAGGCCGCGCAATTCGGCGTCGGTCAGTTGCACCCGTCCCGCCAGAAACAGGTCGTACTTCGAATCGTATGGGTGAAAGCCGGGATCTTCCTTCTCATACTGCTGCAGCGCGAACACGACGCGCTCGAACGCATCGTCCGCGTTGTCGAGAATACCGGCGCCGAACACCTGCCGGAACGCCTCCGCATAAGGCGCGCGTTTCAGGCGTTCAAGCAGGTCGGCTTTGCTGGCATTGGCCATTTCATGCGGCGCCAGCAAGGGGCGCCGCGCCTGATCGGCCAGGGTCTGGGTGCGGCCGTCCCGGTTGAATCCGCCCGTGGGCGTGCCGTCGGCGTCGAAGGCGAAGGCCGGCGTCTGGCCCAGATAGCGCAAGGACGGCGTCGCGCGAAAACCGGGTACGTCGAGATTGGCGCCGCCCAATTGAACCGCAAGATCGTTCGACTGCGCGTGCGCGTGTTCGGGATCGTGGCAACTGGCGCAGGACTGCTTTCCCGAGGCCGAGAGGCTTTCGTCATGGAATATCTTTTCGCCCAAGGCTGCGGCTGGGCTAGTCGTCGCCTGCGCGAGAAACGCGGGAGGGGTGGCGGTGGCGCTGCCGCTGCCGCTGCCGCCTCCGCCGCCGCCGCCACAGGCGCTGAGCACGCAGCAACCCGCCAATGCAAACAGCGCGGCGCGCACCCGGCGCGGCTGCGACCGGCCTGCGCGCTGCGGTGCTTCCGGATGGGTCGTCAGTGCCAATGCCATGCCAGCTCACTATGGGTTAGGGCTGGCTGGCGCCGGAGGCGCGTGGCTGGCTAGGTATGCACGGCCCTGGGGCCGGCGCGATCTATGCGGTCAAAATCAATTTGCGGTTCTGGGTCACCCGCAGGCGGTATTCGCGGCCGTCGTGTTCGATTACCAATTCCCTGCGCTCGCCCAGCAACTGATGGCTGCTGACGCGTTGCGGCGCATAGCGCAGCGGAGCCGTCGTGGCGCCGGGCTTGCTGCCCGGGTTTTGATGATTGTTCATGGACAAATAGTAATGGTTCTCATTATTGAAGTCAAGCAATGCTGCTGACGCGCCTCGCACCGCGCACAATCATCCGCCTGCACGCTTGGCGCCCGACAGGCTCGTGCTAGCATCGCTGCCATGATCGGCGGGGAACCCATGGCGGCGCAGATGTTCGGGGTGCTGCGGCTGCTCGCAGACGGGAATTTTCATTCGCGCGCCTCCCTGGCGCGCGAACTGGGGGCCGCGCCCGGCGCGATTCAGCTGGCGCTGCGCGCGCTGGAAAGCCTGGGGCTCGAAGTGCGGCGCGTGCGCGGTCGCGGCTGTCGCCTGGCCGAGCCTTACGAGTTCCTGAACGCAGCGGCGCTCAGCGCGCGGCTCGGCCCGCAGGCAGGCTGCTTCCAGCCCGAATTGCGCGACAGCTGCGATTCAAGCAATACGCTGCTGCTCGAGCGCGCGCGCCGGGGTGCGCCTTCGGGCAGCGTGATCGCGTGCGAGCTGCAAAGCGCGGGCCGCGGCCGGCGCGGCAATGCGTGGCAATCCGGCCTGGGCGGCAATCTCACCTTTTCCCTGTTGTGGCGCTTTCCGCGGAGCGCGGCGGGTCTCGCCGGCCTGACGCTGGCGGCCGGCGTGGCGGTGGCGCGCGCGCTCGCGTCCCTCGACATCGAGGGCGTGCAGCTCAAGTGGCCGAACGACCTGCTGCACGCCGGGCGCAAGCTTGGCGGGATCCTGATAGAAGCGCAGGGCGAAGCCGCAGGAACGAGCGCAGCCGTTATCGGTATCGGCGTCAATGTGCGCCTGCCCGCGGCCCTGCGCGAAGCGATCGCGCAGGCCGTCACCGACCTGGCTTCGATATCGCTGCGGGTGCCATCGCGCAACCGGCTGCTGGCAGCGATCCTGATCGAGCTCGAGCAAGTGCTGACGCAGTTTGCTGCACACGGTTTTGCGCCATTGCGCGACGAGTGGATGACGCGCAACGCGCACCAAGGCAGGCTGGTGACGCTGTCTTCCGGCGATGGCAGCAGCGTGAGCGGCAAGGTGATGGGTGTAGCGGAGGACGGCGCCCTGCTGCTGCAGACCGAGCGCGGCCTGGAACGCCATGTCAACGGCGAACTGTCGCTGCGCGCCGGCTGAGGCCGGCGCGGTGCGCTTGTCGCGCCGCGTGGATTCAAGCTACGCTTGCGCCGCCTCGCGCGCGCCAGGCGAGCAGATGCAAGACACCACGGAGCAGGCATGGCCCTGATCGCTGTCGGCGGATTCCAACACGAGACCAACACCTTTGCGCCGACCCGCGCCGACTACCGCGCGTTCGAGGCCGGCGCCGGCCGGCCCGGGATCCAGTTCGGTGCCGCCATTGCAGGCGCGGTGGCCGGGGCCAACCTGCCGGCGGCGGGCGCGATCGATGCGCTGCACGCGCTGGGCCACCGCACGGTCGGCCTGGCCTGGGCCTCCGCCACGCCTTCGGCGCAGGTCACGCAGGACGCGTATGAGCGCATCGCCGGCGAGATCCTGCAGCGGCTCGCCGCGGCGGGGCCGGTGGACGGCGTATACCTCGATCTGCACGGCGCCATGGTGGCCGAGCATTATGAAGACGGTGAGGGCGAGCTGCTCGCGCGCGTGCGCGCGGCCGTGGGCGAGCGCATACCCGTCGTCGCCAGCCTCGACCTGCACGCCAACGTCACGCGCGCGATGCTGGCTGTCGCCGACGGCCTGGTCGCGTATCGCAGCTATCCCCATGTGGACATGGCCGAGACCGGCGCGCGCGCGGCGCGCCTGCTCGACGCCACGCTGAAGCTGGGCCGGCCCATGGCCAAGGCATCGCAGACACTCGATTACCTCACCAGCATACCGTCGCAATGCACTTTCATAGAGCCGTGCAAAGGCCTGTATCAGTCGCTTGCGCGCATCGAGCGGCAGCTCGGCCTGTGGCTGTCGTTCACCCCGGGCTTTCCGATGGCCGATATCGCCGAATGCGGCATGGCCGTGTTCGGCTACGGCGCCGACGCGGCGAAAGTAAAGGCGGGCGTGGCGCGGCTCGCGGGCGAAGTCGCCGCGGCCGAGCGCGACTTCGCGCTGGAACTGCTGGCGCCCGAGGACGCGGTCAGACGCGCGATGCAGCGCGGCGCACCGGGGGCGCCGGTGGTGCTGGCCGATACCCAGGACAACCCGGGCGCGGGCGGCAACGGCGACACCACCGGCCTGCTCGCGGCGATGATCCGCTTGCGTGCCGAGGACGCGGTGCTGGGCATGCTGATCGACGCGCCCTCCGCCAGGGCAGCGCATGCGCTCGGGCGCGGCAATAGCGCGCGCTTCGCGCTGGGCGCAATTTCCGGCCTGCCCGGCCACGTGCCGCTCGCGGGCGAGTTCACGGTGGAGGCGCTGGGGGACGGCGAATTCACCGGCACCGGTCCGTTCTATCGCGGCATACGCATGCAACTCGGTGCGATGGCGCTGTTGCGCAGCCGCGAGGCGCCGGGCGTGCGCGTGCTGCTGGCCTCGAAGAAATGCCAGACGGCGGATCAGGAAATGTTTCGCCACCTGGGCGTGGAGCCGAAAACGCAGCGCCTGATCGCATTGAAGAGTTCGGTGCATTTTCGCGCCGACTTCCAGCCGATCGCGCGCGAAGTGCTGGTGGTGCGCGCGCCCGGCCCGGCGCTGGCGGACCCGGCGGATTTCCGCTGGACCCGGCTGCGACCGGGCCTGCGCCTCGGCGCGCTGGGACCGGCATTCAAGGGGACGGGCGAGCAAGCATGAGTAAGCGTTTCGTCATCGCGCTGATCAAGCACGAGACCAACACTTTTTCGCCGATCGCGACGCCGCTGTCGGCATTCGGCCACGGCAACGGGCCCGCGTACGGCGAAGATGCGAAAGCGGCGTTCGCCGGCTCGAACACCCCGTTTGCGGCGTTCCTGGATATCGCGCGGCGCGAGGGCGCCGAAGCGGTGACGCCGGTGGCGGCCGAATCCTGGCCCTCGAACAGCGCCAGCCGCGAGACCTTCGAAGCGCTGCTCGCGCCGCTGGAAGCGGCGGTGCGCGCCGGCTGCGACGCCTGTTTCCTCGATCTGCACGGCGCCATGGTGGTCGAGGGTTGCGACGACGCGGAAGGCGAGATCCTCAAACGCCTGCGCCGCATCCGCGCCGATCTGCCGATCGCGGTGTGCTTCGACTACCACACCAATTTGTCGCCCGATAGCGTCGCCAACGCCACGGTGATCACCGGCTACAAGACCTATCCGCATGTCGACATGTACGAAGCGGGGCTGCGCGCCGGCGACATCCTGGCGCGCGCGCTGCGCGGCCAGATACGGCCGGCGATGGCCTGGGGCTGGCTGCCGCTGCTGTCCTCGATCATGCGCCACGCGCCCGAGGACGGTCCGTCGGGGGAGATCCTCGGCTACGCGCGCAACATGGAGAATAGCGGCCGGGTGCTCGCGGCGACGCTGCTGCCGGGTTTTGCCCATGCGGATACGCCTTACACCGGCGTATCCGCCGTGGTCGTGGCCGATGCCGCCGCCGGCGCGCAGGCTGCGGCCCAGGCGGTGTGCGAGCGCATGCTCGCCATCGCCTGGGAGCGGCGCGCCGAATACGTGTTTCATCCCGAGCCCCTGGAGCAGTCGGTGGCGCGCGCACGCGTGCTGGGCGCGAGCCGCCAGAACGGCCCGGTCGTGCTGATCGATCACTGCGACAATTGCGGTTCGGGCGGCGCGCAGGACGTGATGCTGGTGGTGGAGGAGATCCTCAGGCAGAAGCTCGACGACGTCGCCATTGCGCCCATCCGCGATCCCGGGGCGGTGGCGCAGATGGTCGCGGCCGGCATCGGCACCAACGTCACGCTGAAGCTCGGCGGCAAGACCGACATGCCTTCGATCGGCCTCGCAGGCAGGCCGCTGGAGCTCGCCGGGCGCGTGCGCAACATCACCGACGGCGAGATCGTGTTTACCGGTCCGATGTATACCGGCCTGAAAAGCCACCTCGGGCGCACCGCGGTGCTCGATACCGGACAGGCGCAAATCGTGGTCACCGAGCGCCACCACGAACCGTTCGACCTGGTGATTTTCCGCCATTGCGGCATCGAACCCACGAAGAAGCGCTACCTCATGCTCAAGTCGCGCATCCACTACCGCGCCGGTTTCAAGCCGATCGCCGCGCATATCGTCGAATGCGCCGGCGCCGGCGTTACCAATGCCGATCTTTCGGTCTATGACTACCGCAAGCTGGTGCGGCCAATTTATCCGCTGGATCCCATTTAGATCCGATTCACCGTAGAATTAGCGCCTCCTTTTCGCCATTTTGCGATGAACGAGCCCTACAATCTGCTGGTCGACATCGGCAACACCTTCGTCAAGTGGGGCCGCTACCGCGCGCATTCGAGCGCCAGCGCGCACGCGTGCTGCATCGATTCCGGCCACGCGCTGCTGGAGGAAATTCCGTCGCTGGCGCTGCAGCTGCGCAAGCATCCCGCGCCGCTGCGCATCGTCATCTCGAACGTCGCCGGCACGCGCGTGCGCGCGAGCATGCTGCGCCTGCTCGAAATCTGGCCCGATGCGCCGCCGCCGTGCTGGGTGATTCCCAGGGACGAGCAATGCGGCGTGAGCAACGGCTACCGCAATCCGGCGCAGCTTGGCAGCGACCGCTGGGCCGCGCTGATCGGGGCGCGCGCGCTGCATGGCGCGCGGCCGGTGCTGGTGGTGTGCTGCGGCACCGCCACCACCATCGATCTGCTGACTGCGCAGGGCCGCTTTGCCGGCGGCTGCATCATGCCCGGCGTCGGCACCATGCTGCGCTCGCTGCACGAGAAGACCGCCGCGCTGCCCGATGCCGACGGCGTGTATACCGAATACCCGGTGCAGACGGTCGACGCCATCGTCAGCGGCTGCCAGCATGCGCAGTCCGGGGCGGTGGAGCGCGTCTACGACCTGTACCGGCGCGACCACCCGGACCTGCTGTGCCTGGTGTCGGGCGGCGCGGCCAAGGCGCTGACGCCGCATCTCGCCATCGTGTTCCGCTACCACGACAACCTGGTTCTGGAGGGGCTGCACTGCATCAGCCGCGCGAGTGCGCGCGAAGGCTGCGAAGCGCCTTCCCTGGTGAAAAAGGCATAGGCGATGCGTCTGCTGTTTTTCATTTTGCTGCTGGCCAATGTGGTGTTCCTGGCCTATTCGTGGTTCGAGCCGGGCGCGCTGGCGGGCGCCGAGGGGCAGATCCTCGGCCAGCAACTCGATCCGAACAAGATCCGCCTGCTTGCGCCCGAGCAGGTGACGGCGTTGACGCGCAGGGCGGAGCCGCCGAAGGCGCCGGCCCCTGCGCCTGCGCCTGCGCCTGCGCAGGCGATCGCCTGCCTCGAATGGGGCGGATTCACTGACGCCGACGCGGCGCGCGCGCGCCAGGCGCTGGAGCCGCTGGGGCTGGGCGCGAAACTGACGCAGCGCAGGCAGGAGGATGTGTCCGGATACTGGGTCTACATCGGGCCGATGGCCAGCCGCCAGTCGGCGGTGCAGAAGGCGGGTGAACTCAAGCGCCTGGGCGTGGAGGATTATTTCATCGTGTCCGAGGATACGAAATGGCGCAATGCGGTTTCGCTGGGGATATTCAAGACCGAAGACGCGGCGAAGGCGCGCCTCGCCGCCTTGCGCGCCAAGGGCGTGAAAAGCGCAACGGTCGGCGCACGCGAGACGCAGCCGGGCAAGAATTGGTTCCAGCTGCATGAGGCCAGCCCGGCGCTGGCGGCGAAGCTGGGCGAGCTGAAACAGGCTTACCCCGGCAGTGAGGTGCGCGAATGCGCCGTGGACGAGAAGAAGGGCTAGCGCTGCCATGTATGTGCCCAAACACAACCAGATCGAAGACCGCGGCGCGTTGCTCGCCTATATGCGCGCCTATTCCTTCGCCGCGCTGACGAGCGCGGGCCCGGGCGGGCTCATGGCGACGCATCTGCCCTTCGTGATCGAGGACGCAGGAGGGGAAGGGGATGGCCGCATTACGCTGCTCGCGCACATGGCGAAGGCCAATCCGCAGTGGCGCGATTTCGCCGCCGGGCCGGAGGCCATGGTGATATTCATGCAGCCGCATGCTTACGTCTCGCCCCGCTTCTACGACGGCCGCCAGAACGTACCCACCTGGAACTACGTCGCCGTGCATGCCTACGGGCGGCCGGTGCTGATCGAGGAGCGCGCGGCCAAGCTCGAGCTGCAGAAAAAGCTCATCCGCCAGCACGACAGCGGCTATCTCGCGCAGATGGACGAGCTGCCGGAGAGCTATCTGGACGGCAAGCTTGCCGCCATCGTTTCGTTCTCGCTCGCGGTGGCGCGCATCGATGCGCGCTACAAGCTGTCGCAGGAGCGGAAGGCGGCCGAGCGCGAGCGCATCGAGCGCGAGCTCGAAGCGGGCGGCGACAGCGTTGCCGCCGAGACCGCGCGCCTGATGCGCGAGCACAACCGCTGACCCCCTGCGCGCCGCGCCGGCGGGCGAACAGCCATGGGCGCGCTGATCAGGAACGCGGCGGGCCCGACCGGTATCGAGCAGGCGCGGCGTCCGCAACGGCGCTAAAGGCCGCGTATGCGCTTCAGGGTTGCGGTGGTCGAGCGCTCGAAACGGAATGGGATCGAATGCACGCTGCCACCCCAGGCAGAGACCTCGCT
>JAAOZY010000284.1 GCA_012274205.1 Betaproteobacteria bacterium | reverse complement strand
CCGGTCCCAAGGGACGCATCACGCAGGAAGATGTGCAGGCCTTCGTCAAGGGCGCGCTGGCGCAGGCGCCGCTGCCGGCGCCCGCGGCGCCTGCGGGCGGCGTGCCGTTCAACCTGCCGGAGTGGCCGCAGGTGGATTTTGCCAAATTCGGCCCGGTCGAAATCAAACCGCTGTCGCGCATCAAGAAACTCTCCGGCGCCAATCTGCACCGCAACTGGATATCGATTCCGCACGTTACGCAGTTCGACGAGGCCGACATCACCGAACTCGAGGCCTTCCGCAAGGAAAGCGGCGCGGCGAGCGAGAAGCAAGGCTTCAAGCTCACCATGCTCGCCTTCCTGATCAAGGCCTGCGTCACCGCTTTGCGCCAGTATCCGGAGTTCAACGCCTCGCTCGAACGCGGCGGCGAAAACCTGGTGCTGAAGAAATATTTCCATATCGGCGTTGCCGTGGATACGCCCGACGGGCTGGTGGTGCCGGTGATACGCGATGCCGACCGCAAGGGGGTATACGAACTCGCGCGCGAACTGGCCGAGGTGTCCAAACTCGCGCGCGACAAGAAACTCAAGCCCGGCGACATGCAGGGCGGGACCTTCAGCATTTCCAGTCTGGGCGGCATCGGCGGCACCGCCTTTACGCCCATCATCAACGCCCCGGAAGTCGCCATACTTGGTGTATCGCGGTCGGCGATGCGCCCGGTGTGGGTGGGCGGAAAAGGCGAAGACGGCCAGTTCATGCCGCGGCTGATGCTGCCCCTGTCGCTTTCCTACGACCACCGGGTGATCGACGGCGCGTCGGCCGCGCGCTTCACCTCCTATCTCGCCTCGGTGCTCTCGGACATTCGCCGCTCGCTGCTCTAGCGCGATGGCGACGGCAGGCCTATCGCACCTCATCGAATTCAAGCGGGGAAACAAATGAGAGACACGGTCGAGATCAAAGTCCCGGACATCGGCGATTTCAAGGAGGTCGAGGTCATCGAGGTCCTGGTCAAGCCGGGCGATGCGGTGCAGAAGGAAACCGCCCTAATCACCGTGGAATCGGACAAGGCCACGATGGAAATTCCTTCGCCTGCCGCCGGTGTGGTGCAGGAAATCAAAATCAAGGTGGGGGACAAGGTGGCCGAGGGCACACTGATCATGCTGCTGGCGAGCGCAGTTGCCGCGGACGGAGCCTCAGCCGCGGCTGCGCCGGTGGCGAATCCTGCACCGCCTGCTCCCGCGAGCCCGGCGGCCGCGGCGCCGGCGCCGGCGCCCGGGGTGGCATCGGGCAACGCCGACCTGCATGCAGAGGTGCTGGTACTCGGCGCGGGCCCCGGCGGCTATACCGCCGCGTTTCGCGCGGCCGACCTGGGCAAGAACGTGGTGCTGATCGAGCGCCATGCGACGCTGGGCGGCGTATGCCTCAACGTCGGTTGCATCCCGTCCAAGGCGCTGCTGCACGCGGCCAAGGTGGTGACCGAGGCTGAGGAAATGTCGCATGCGGGGATTGCGTTCGGCAAGCCGAAAATCGACATCGACAAGCTGCGCGGCTGGAAGGACGCGGTGGTCGGCCGGCTGACCAAAGGCCTGGTGTCGCTGGCGAAGCAGCGCAAGGTGACCACGCTGCAGGGCGTGGGGAAATTCGAATCGCCCAATCAGATTGCGGTCCAGACCGCCGCTGGGGTAAAGCGCGTCTCCTTCGATCACTGCATCATCGCGACGGGCTCGCGCGTGGCGCGGATTCCGGGATTCCCCTACGACGACGCGCGCCTGATGGATTCCACCGGGGCACTCCAGCTGGCGGACATTCCGCGGCGCCTGCTGGTGATCGGCGGCGGCATCATCGGCCTGGAAATGGCCTGCGTATACGATGCGCTCGGCGCCAAAGTCACGGTGGTGGAACTCGCCGACGGGCTGATTCCCGGTGCCGACCGCGACCTGATCCGCCCGCTCGCGAAACGCATCGAGAAGCGCTATGAGGCGATTTATCTCAATACCAAGGTGGCGAAACTCGAGCCCAAGCCCGAGGGCCTGCTCGCCACCTTCGAGGGCGAGGTGAAGCCGCAGCAACAGATGTTCAATCGCGTGCTGCTGGCGGTGGGGCGCCGCCCCAACGGCGCGGAGATCGGCGCCGAGCTGGCCGGCGTCGCGGTCGACGCGCGCGGCTTCATCGCGGTGGACAAGCAGCAGCGCAGCAACGTGCCCCACATTTTCGCGATCGGCGACGTCTGTGGCGAACCGATGCTCGCGCACAAGGCCACGCATGAGGCCAAGGTGGCAGCCGAGACCATCGCCGGGCACAAGGTCGCGTTCGATGCCATGACCATTCCCTCGGTTGCCTACACCGACCCGGAGGTCGCCTGGATGGGGCTGACCGAGACTGAGGCGAAGAAGCAGGGGATCGCCTACGACAAGGCGAGCTTCCCCTGGGCCGCGAGCGGGCGCGCGCTTTCGATCGGTCGCGACGAAGGCCTGACCAAGCTGCTCTACGACAAGACCACCAAACGCATACTCGGCGCCGGCATCGTCGGCGTGAACGCGGGCGAGTTGATCGCCGAAATGGTGCTGGCGCTGGAGATGGGCGCGGACATGGAGGACATAGGCTTGAGCATCCATCCGCACCCGACGCTGTCGGAGACGCCTTTCTTCGCGGCGGAGATGGCGCTGGGCAGCATCACCGATCTGTACCTGCCCAAGAAGCCGTGAATCATATCCGGAAAATAAAATGACCCAGGATGAGCTGAAGCTGGCTGTTGCCAAGGAGGCAATCAAATACGTGGTGGAGGACGCCGTCATCGGCGTCGGCTCCGGCTCGACCGCGGATCGCTTCATCGACGAGCTGGCGAAGATCAAGCACCGGATAGAGGGTGCCGTGGCGAGTTCGCAAAAGACCGCGGACCGCCTCAAATCCCACGGCATCCGCGTGGTCGATCTGAACAGCGTGGGCGAACTGCCGGTCTACGTCGACGGCGCCGACGAAATCACCGAGCATCTCGCGATGATCAAGGGCGGCGGCGGCGCGCTCACGCGCGAAAAGATCGTCGCCGCGGTGGCGCGCAAATTCGTCTGCATCGCCGACGAATCGAAGCTGGTCGGCGTGCTCGGAAAGTTCCCGCTGCCGGTCGAGGTGATCCCGATGGCGCGCTCGCACGTGGGGCGCGAACTGGTCAGGCTCGGCGGGCAGCCCGAGCTGCGCCAGGGGTTCACCACCGACAACGGCAACCTGATCCTCGACGTATACGGCCTCTCCATCCTGAAGCCGCTGGAGCTCGAAGCCGAACTCAACAATATCGTCGGCGTGGTCACCAACGGCCTGTTCGCCCGGCGCGGCGCGGACCTGCTGCTGCTGGGAACAAGCGCAGGCGTGAAGTCGATCGGCAGGGCAAGGTGATGCAGCACCGCATGCTGGCGCGCACGGTAACCGATCTGTCACAATATGCTGCTAGCCTGCCGGTCTGATAGAGGTAGAGGAAATGCCTGAACATATTTCGAAGCAGTTCGACGCCGAACTGGAAGCGGTGCGCTCGCGCGTGCTGCAGATGGGCGGCCTGGTGGAAGAACAGATCGTCAAGGCGGTCGATGCGCTCGCCAGCGGCGATATCGCAGTGCTCGACGCCGTGATCGAGGACGACCACCGCGTCAATGCCATGGAAGTCGGGCTGGACGAGAGCTGCAGCCACATCATCGCGCGGCGCCAGCCCGCGGCCGGCGATCTGCGCCTGGTCATGGCCATCATCAAGACCATCACCGACCTCGAGCGCATCGGCGACGAGGCGGAAAAAATCGCGCGCATGGCCAAACTGATCCACGGCGCCGAACGCGTCAACCTGCCGCGGCTGGAACTCAGGCACGTGGCGAATCTGGCCCTGTCGATGCTGCGCAAGGCGCTCGACGCCTTCGCCCGCCTCGACGTCCAGGCGGCGCTTGAGGTGGTAAAGCAGGACCGCGGGGTCGACGACGAATTCCGCTCCATCCTGCGCCAGCTGATCACCTTCATGATGGAAGACCCGCGCACCATCACGCGCTCCCTCGAAATCCTGTTCGTCGCCAAGGCGATCGAGCGCATCGGCGATCACGCCAAGAACATGGCGGAATACGTGGTCTACATGGTCGAAGGCCGCGACGTGCGGCACACGCGCGAGGAATTCCACATCGAAGGGCTGTAGCCCCGTCCCGCGCTACTGTTGCGCGCGTCCAGCCGGCGGCGCGGTCGAGCCCCGCACGATCAATTCGACCGCGAGTTCGGTGCGCTTCTCGGTTTCCTCTCCATTCAAGCGCGCCAGCATGTGCTGCGCGGTGCGGCGCCCGATCTCAACCGTGGGAATGCGTACCGTGGTCAGGCCCGGGGCCAGATGTGTCGAAAGCTCCATGTCATCGACGCCGGTAATCGACAGCGCCCGCGGAATTTCGATGCCAAGCGCGTGCGCCTCTATCAACGCGCCTTGGGCGAGAATATCGTTGCCGCAGATGACGGCGCTCGGATGCGGCGCGGGCTGCATCAGTGCAGCCAGGGCTTCCCGGCCGCTTTGTACCGAGAATGAGGTTTCCACCACGCGCTGCGGCGGAAGTTCAATGCCGCGCGCGAGCAGCGCCTCGCGCACACCGGTGATGCGGTCGCGGGCACGATCGTTATGTGCGGAATATCCTGAAATTGCCGCAAACTCCCGGTGGCCAAGCTGGTAGAGATATTGCGCGACGCGCGCACCTACCTCCCGGTTGTTGAATCCGACGCAGTAGTGATGCGCGCTCTCGTCCAGGGACCAGGTCAGGACATAAGGGCTCCTGAAGCCGAGTAGCAGCTGGTACAGCTCCGGACTGTGATCGGTGCCGACGAGCACCAGTCCGTCCACGCCACGCTCGAGCAGCGCGCGGGTGACCTGGACTTCGCGCTCCGGGTCGTATTCATGCGAGCCGAGCAGCAGCTGATAGCCGTGTTCCCCAAGTTCACGCTGCAACGCCTGCGTGGAGCCCGCAAAAATGGCGTTGTCCAGGGTGGGGATGACGGCACCGATGGTGTGCGTGCGCCGCGATGCCAGAGCGCGCGCGGCGCCGTGCGGCATGTAGCCGAGCAAGCGCGCAGCGTCCCGAACCCGGCTCAGCGTGGCTGGCTTGAGCAAATGCGGCGTGGACAGGGCGCGCGAAGCGGTGGCCAGGGACACCCCCGCCACGCGCGCTACGTCATCCAGCTTCGCCTTGCCTTGGTCGACCGACATGATTCCTGGCCTCCAAAAATGGGCAGGAATGGAAGCGCATTCATCTTAGCACGCCTTGCGCTGCAACATGAAATAGGCTTGACTGTGTCGAATTTCCGTGCGTAAAATGAAAGCGCTTACATTCAATGGGGAATGCAAACCCAGAAACCGAACGCGCCATGTGGCTGCAGCGATTGTCCGTGGCGCAGACCTGTTTGCGGCAGCGGCGCCGGAACACCGCGAGTTCGTGCTGACGCGCCTGCGCGAACGCGCTTCGGGGCGATTAAGCCCGTTCGGAGTTGAGACCTCGGCGAATCCAACACCATATTCTTGAAAGGCAGCTTACATGTCAGTCACCTATTTGAAGAAGGCCAGCAAGACGGCCGCGACGGAAACGGCGGTCGCGCAGAAGGTGGTAAAGGAAATGCTGGCGGCAATCCAGCAGCGCGGTGAAGCGGCGGTGCGCGAATACGCACGCGAACTCGACAAATGGGAAGGCGACATCATCATGTCGCCGGAAGCCATTGCCGCCGTCACCAAGGATGTTCCGGACAGCGTGAAACGCGATATCGAATTTGCCTCGAAACAGGTATTCGATTTTGCCCTTGCACAAAAAAACAGCATGCTCGAGTTTTCCACCGGCTTGCATCGAGGCGTAACCGCCGGACAGCGCGTGATACCCGTCAATGTGGTCGGCTGCTATGCGCCGTCGGGGCGCTACGCGCATATAGCCTCGGCCTACATGACCGTGGCTACCGCCAAGGCAGCCGGCGCAAAAACCATCATCGCCTGTTCCAGCCCGTACCGTGGCGGCGGCATGCACCCCTATCTGCTGTATGCCTTCAAGACAGCGGGCGCCGACATCATCATGACGCTGGGCGGTGTGCAGGCGATAGCGAGCATGGCCTTCGGCTTGTTTACGGGCAAACCGGCGGATGTCGTCGTCGGTCCGGGCAACAAGTTCGTCGCCGAAGCCAAACGCACGCTGTTCGGCAAGGTCGGCATCGACGTGTTCGCCGGTCCTTCGGAAGTTGCGGTCATTGCCGATGACAGCGCAGACCCCGATATCGTCGCCAGCGATCTGGTGGGCCAGGCCGAGCATGGGCACGAATCTCCGGCCTGGTTGTTTACGACCAGCGAGTCCCTGGCAAAGAAAGTGATGCAACTGGTGCCGCAATTGATAGCCAAGCTGCCGCCCACCGCCAAGGATGCCGCCGGAGCGGCCTGGCGCGACTACGGGGAAGTCATCGTTTGCGGCTCGCGCGAGGAGCTTGCGGAAATATCCGACAAGTACGCGAGCGAGCACCTCGAAGTGCATGCCAGGGATCTCGATTGGTGGCTGGACACGCTGACCTGCTACGGTTCCCTGTTCCTGGGAGAGGAAACTACGGTGGCCTACGGCGACAAGGCCGCCGGCCCCAATCACGTGCTGCCTACCATGGGTGCCGCCCGCTATTCCGGCGGTCTGTCGGTGCACAAGTTCATGAAGGTATTGACCTGGCAAAGGATGACGCGCGAAGCCAGCCGTGACATTGGATTGGTGAGCGCCCGCATCAGCCGGCTGGAGGGCATGGAAGCGCATGCGCGCACTGCCGATGACCGCCTGCGCAAATATTTCCCGGGCGGCAAGTTTGAACTGGGCGCTCCGGTCGAAGTCTGAAGGCAAATCGATGAGCACGACACCCGGCAACGAGGTAACGGCCCTGTTCGATCTGCGGGGACGTCTAGCCCTGGTCACCGGCGGCAGCCGCGGCATCGGCGCCGCCATCGCCTACGCCCTGGGAAAAGCCGGCGCGAAGCTGATACTGGCGGCCACCGGCAAGGGACTGTCCGAGACAGCGGACAAGCTGAAATCGGACGGCGTCGACGTTGCGCGCACCCTAACCGCAGACCTGGGGAGCCACGCGGGGATAGGCAAGCTGGCCGACGCCCTAGCAAACGACGGCGAACCGGTAGACATCCTGGTCAACTGCGCCGGCGTCAATCTGCGCCAGAGCTTCGCCGAGGTCACGCCACAAACCTGGGATACGCACATGCTGATGCATCTGGCCGCGCCGTTCTTTCTTACTCAGGCCCTGGCGCCCGGCATGAAGCAGCGCGGCTGGGGGCGCATCATCAATATTGCATCGCTGCAAAGTTACCGCGCTTTTGCCAATAGCGCGCCCTACGGCGCTGCCAAAGGAGGCATTGTGCAACTCACCCGCGCCATCGCCCAGGAATGGTCGCGCTACGGCATCACCTGCAATGCCATCGGTCCGGGATTTTTCCCGACCCGGCTGACGTCAGCCGTGTTCGATGATGAACGCCTGGCATCCAGACACGCCGAGCAGACGGCGATCGGCCGCAACGGCTCGATGGCGGATCTGCATGGCGTCGCCGTATTCCTTGCGAGCAATGCTTCCGCCTACATCACCGGTCAAACGATCATGCTAGACGGCGGCTATACCGCCAAATGAGATAAGACCATGCACGCTCTCGTCTATACCCAAGCAAATGAAGTCCGCGTCCAGGACCGGCCCTATCCGGAGATGGCCGAGGGCGAGGTGATCATCAGGATCGAAGCCGCCGGGATCTGCGGCAGCGATATGCACGCCTATCATGGCCAGGATCCAAGGCGAAACCCCGGACTGGTATTGGGCCATGAATTTGCCGGCACGGTCGTCGAAAGCCGGGATGCTTCGATCGCCGTCGGTGACCGCGTCTCGGGCAATCCCTCGGTCACCTGCGGCGTTTGCGACAACTGCCTGCAGGGGCGCAGCAATCTATGCAGCAAGCGGACCATGGTCGGCATGACGCGGCCGGGCGCGTTTGCCGAATACATGAGTATTCCCGCCGCCTCCCTGATCAAACTGCCGGGCGACCTTTCGTCCGATGCTGCGGCGCTGACCGAACCGGCGGCAACGGCGCTGCATGCGATCAACCTGGCACAGAGGATTCTGTACCGGCCCGTTCAGGAAGGCCGGGTCCTGATATTGGGCGGCGGCGCGATCGGGATGCTTGCCGCGCTCCTGCTCACGCACTATGGAGTGAAACAACTGGCGGTGGTCGAATTGAACGCCAAGCGGGGCCAGTCGATACGCCATCACGTCGGTTGCGAAGTGCTGGACACGGGCAAGGAGGCATCGGCCGAATCCGCCTGCGAACTTGTGCTAGATTGCGTGGGCGCGGCGGCAACCCGCAAGGCAGCATTCGCCGCGGTAAAGCCGGGCGGCGCCATCGTGCATATCGGCTTGCAGGACTGGGCCAGCGAGATCGACATGCGCAAGCTTACCTTGGGCGAAATTACCCTGACCGGCGCATTCATCTACACGCTGGCGGACATGCGCGCAAGCGTGCACCTGTTGCGCCAGGGCGTGTTTGGTGATCTGGCCTGGGTGGAGAAGCGCAGTCTTGCCGATGGTCCGGCTGCGTTCGCCGATTTGCACCACGGCAGGACCGCCGCGGCCAAAGTGCTGTTGAAGCCCGGTTGATTCGAACAATAGGTTTTTGAGGAGGAGGCATAGTGGACAACGGCAAGGGCGGAAGAGGATGGTTCATGCTCGCGGGCTTGTTTGCCCTATCATTTGGCGTCAACGTTGCGCTGCGCCTCCTGTCTATCAAGTACCACATATCCATCTGGCACTTCGGCGACGTCGGCGAGTTCTTGCTCGTTCTCGTCGCCATGGCGTTCTTTGTTTCCGGCGTTCTCTCCGTTGAGGAAGTCACGGAATCTTCTGCAGCACCCACTCACAATAACCCGCAAGGAGGTCACTCATGAATTTACCCAAGCGCAGTTCACTCCCACAATCGCCCGAGCGCCGGCGCTTTTTTGAAGTTACCAAGCGCTACGGTTTCACCACCGCAATACTGGCCCTCAGCGGCGGCTTTCTCTGGTCGGAATCCGATCTGGCTCGTGCGGCCGCCGACGAGGCCGCCAAGCAGAAGGCAGCCAAGTACTCCATGATCTTCGCCACCGAGTACGCAAACGACGCTTTCCACACCTATCCCATCATGCAGACCCAGTTCAAGGCCAATCTCGAGGCGCTGAGCAAAGAGTCGGTCTACGTGAAGCTGTACCCGTCGGGGCAACTCGGCGTCGGCGGCGCACTGGCACAGAAGATACAGGCGGGCACGATCCAGGGCGGCTCGGTGTCGCTGTCGAACTTCTCGCCGTTTTCGCCGGTGGTCGACCTCATCAACATCCCGTACTGGTGCGGCGAGAATCAGCAGTTCGCGAACCTGGTCACGTCCGCGGCCTGGAACGGGGAGGTCACGCCGAAGGTCACCGTGAAGGGCTATAAGCCGATGTTCTATTTCAACATCGATCCGCGCACGGTGGCGGTGCGCAAAGGCTACGGCAAGCTCGTGAAGGTGCCTGCCGATATGAAGGGCATGAAAATGCGGGTGCCGTCGTCCGAACTGCTGCAGCAGTTCTACCGCCTGGCCGGCGCCAACCCGACGGTAGTCGCCTGGGGTGAGACACCGAGTGCGCTGAAGCAGGGCGTGGCCGACGGTCTCGACCCCTCAGTCGGCGCGCTCTATACCTTCGGTTTTATCGATATCCTGGAGTCCATTACGCTCGTCGAATCGGTTCCAGACGCCCAGATGTTCGCCGCCAATTACAAGTGGTTCGAGAGCCTGCCGAAGGATCTCCAGGCTAAGTTCGACGCGGCCAGCACCAAGACCCAGGCAGAGAGCTTTGCGCAGATCCCGGTGGCGCGGAAGAATTCGACGGATGCCCTGAGCAAGGCCGGCATCAAATTTTACACGCCCACCGCGGCCGAGAAGAAACAGTGGGTCGAGACCTGCGGTGAGCAACGCGCGGAGTGGAACGACATCAAGAAGAAGCTGGCAGGCTCCATCGACGTGTTCGACAAGCTGAAGGCGGCCGCCAACACCAAAGGTCCGATCACGGTCCAGGGCTAATCGTCGCAATATCATGCACAGGGGCGGCGCTGGCCGCTCCTGGCGGAGGCTAATCCATGCGTAAGCTGTTGCGACAGCTCGACAAGAACGGCGAGCGCTACCTAATGCTCGTCTTTTATTGTTTCATCGTATTCGTGATCGTGATCGAAGTGGTGCGCCGCTTCGTGCTCAATTTTTCGTCCCTGTGGGGCGAAGAAGCTGCCCGGTTTGCATTCATCTACCTCGGCTGGGTGGGCGCGTCCTATGGCGTGAAACAACGCGCGCACATCCGCTTCGACATCCTGCAGCATATACTGCCGCTGCGCTGGCACGGCTATATGTACCTGTTCGGCGAGGCCTGTACTTTGGTGTTCGCCGCCTTCGCCCTCTATTGGTCGCTCGACTCCATTTTCACCATGCTGCAGTTCGACACCCTTACGCCGGCACTGCGGGTGAGCCGGGTCTGGTTCGAGGCGGCCGTGCCGCTGGGATTCTCGATGATGGTAGTGCGGGTGTTGCAATCGGCCTGGCGCGACATCCAGGACATCCGTGCCGGACGCGACGCCTACGCCGGCACCAAGCTGTTCGACTGAGCTCTGCGGATACGCCCTCACCATGCTAGTCGGACTCTGCATCTGTCTCATTCTGCTGCTGCTGTTTCTGGCGGTACCGTTCTGGGTGGCGCTCGGCCTGGGCACCATCGCTCTGCTGCTCTCAACCGGCGCCCTGCCGCTGTCGCTGCTCGGCGAAGCCCTGTTCCAGGGTGTGGACTCATTCGCGCTGATCGCCATTCCACTGTTCGTGCTCACCGGCGATGTCATGGTGCGCTCGGGACTTGCCTACAAGTTGCTGGATTTCGCCGAAGCCACCACCGGCAGCCTGCGTTCCGGGTTCGGCACTTCCACGGTGCTCGGCTGTGGTTTCTTCGCCTGCATTTCCGGGTCGGACGCCGCCGATGCGGCCGCCATCGGCCGCATCACCATGGGACGGCTGGTGGAGCTTGGCTATCCCAAGCCCTACGCCTGCGCGCTGGTGGCGAGCGGCGCCTGCACCGGCATCCTGATCCCACCGTCCATCGCCTACATCATCATCGGTCTGGTGCTGGGTATTTCATCGTCGACACTGTTCATCGCGGCCGCGACTCCCGGCGTGATCGTGTTGCTGGGTGTGGTATCGACCAACGTGGTGCTGAATCACATCTACGGCTATGAGAACTCGCGCACCCGGTTTTCCTGGGGACGGTGGTTCCGTGCGCTGAACGAAGCCAAGTGGGCACTGTCGGTGCCGTTCATCATTCTCGGCGGTATCTACTCGGGCATTTTCACCCCCACGGAATCGGCAGCGGTTGCGGTTGCGGTGGCGCTGCTGGTGGGTATGGTTCAGCGCACCATCCGGCTGAAGGATTTTCCGGCGATGCTGGAAACCTCGGCACGCGTCAACGGTGTGATCCTCCCCATCATCGGCATCGCCATGCTGTTCGCGCAGGCCCTCACCGTTCTCGATGTGCCGCAGGACCTGGTGCGTTTGCTTACTTCCATTACCAGCGACCCATCGGGGCTGATCCTGATCATGCTCGCGATCTTTATCATCGCCGGCATGTTCATGGAGACCACGCCCAACATCGTGATCCTGGCGCCGCTGCTCTACCCGGTGGCGAAGGAGATCGGCATGAATGAGATCCACTTCTGCGTGTTCATGATCACCTCTCTCGGGCTGGGATTCATCACGCCGCCGATGGGGCTCAACCTGTTCGTCATGTCGGGGCTGACCGGAACGCCGATCATGGCGATTGCGTACCGCGCGATCCCTTTCGTCATCGCGATGATCGCAATCTCGATCCTGATCGGGTTCGTGCCCGAGCTTTCGCTCTGGGCGCTGCGCTAGGCCGGAGGGCAGAGCTGGACGGACGCTGCTCCCCGTAACCAATGCCTGCGGCCCGGGCGTGAGCCCGGGCTCGAAGAGGCGTTGCCGGTGCGCTTACTTGCGCGGGGGGACGTATCCCGCCGCCACGTCGGCGCCGCCGCCGAAGAAATGCTTCTCCAGCTGCTCGGCCAGGTATTTGCGCGCGGCACTGTCGGCCAGGTTGAGGCGGTTTTCGTTGATCAGCATGGTCTGGTGCTTGATCCACTGCTGCCAGGCTTCCTTGGATACGCTTTGCCAGATGCGCTTGCCCAGTTCGCCCGGGTAGGGCGGAAAATCCATTCCTTCGGCTTCGCGCCCGAGCTTGATGCAGTTCACCATTCTTGCCATTGCCACGACTCCAGTCGATACACCGCGCCATTTTATCGCATACGGCGGCGCCGAATTCGACGAAGAGTCCCTTCTGCAATAGGGGATATCCCGGTTTCAAGGGTCCGGAATCAGGCTGTTCGGCAATTCCGAATCGGCCGTTTAGCCTGGCGTGCGCGTGAGTTCGCCGCTGTTGTAATCCCTGATCGCCTGCTCGATTTCCTCGCGCGTGTTCATCACGAACGGGCCGTGCTGCACCACTGGTTCGCCCAGCGGCCTGCCCGCGAGCAGCAGGAAGCGCGCGCCTTCTGCACCGGCCACGACTTCGGTCAGATCCCCCGGGCCGAGCACGCCGGCGCTGTGCGTGGCCAGTGCGCGCCCCGTCGCCGCCGCGCCAACGGTCAGGCTGCCCTCGAAAACGTAGATGAAAGCATTGTGCCCGCGCGCGACCGGCTGCGTGAACGCGGCGCCCGCGGGCAGCTCCACGTCGAGGTACAGCGGCTCGGTGGCGAGACCCTGAATCGGCCCGGCGACGCTTTGCCCGTCGACCTGCAGCGTGCCTGCGATGACTTTGGCGCGGCCGCCTCCGTGCAGCGCGACCGCCGGGATTTCTGCAGGATCGATATCGCGGTAGCCCGCCGGTTTCATTTTTTCGCGCGCGGGCAGGTTGATCCACAGCTGGAAGCCGCGCATGCGCCCGCGTTCCTGCTGCGGCATTTCCGAATGGATGATGCCCCGGCCGGCGCTCATCCATTGCACCGCGCCGCTTTTCAGGTCGCCGCGATTGCCCAGGTGGTCCTCGTGCAGCATGTGGCCGTCGAGCAGATACGTGACCGTTTCGAAGCCGCGGTGCGGATGCGCCGGAAAACCGGCGATGTAGTCGTTCGCGTCGAACGACGAAAACTCGTCCAGCATCAGGAACGGGTCGAGGCGCGTGTGGGGCGATTGCCCCAGGCTGCGCCGCAGTTTCACGCCGGCGCCGTCGGAGGTCGCGGCCGATGCGATGGTGCGCTGCAGTTCGCGTGTGTCCATGAGCCTTTCCTTTCGGATCTAACAGCGAATGATGAAAGAATTCCGATCGCGCTCCGTCGAGCCGGACCGCAACAGCATGACTACTGTTACGGCTTCTTCGACCATATCGGCCGCGATGGATCGTTGATCCATTCGCTCCAGGAGCCGACGTACAGCTTGCCGCCCGGCAATCCGGCTATTTCCAGCGCGAGCAGATTGTGACAGGCGGTGACGCCGGAGCCGCACATGTGGATAGCGTCGCCGGGTCGCGCACCGCGCAACAGCGTCTCGTACTGCGCGCGCAATTCCTCCGGCGTAAGGAAGTTTCCGCGCAGGTCCAGATTGTCTTCGAATGGCGAATTCACGCTGCCCGGAATATGTCCGGCGACTTTGTCGAACGGCTCGATCAGCGCGAGGTAGCGCTCCTCCTGGCGCGCGTCGATGAGCACGCGTTCGCGCTGCAGCGCATCCAGCACGGCACTGCTGTCCACCCACAGACTGTCGTCCTGTCGCGGACTGAATTCGACCGCGTGGAGCTGCGGAAGTTCGGCAGTGAGCTCGCGCCCCTGCTTCTGCCAGGCCGGAAAGCCGCCATCCAGCACCGCGACGGCGTCATGGCCGAGCCAGCGCAGCAGCCACCACAGGCGCACCGCCATTGCACCGAAGCTGTCATCGTAGGCGACGACTTGCGTGTCCGGGCCCACACCCCACAGGCCGAGCTTGCGCGCGAGTGCGGCCGGGTCGGGCAGGGGATGGCGGCCGCTGGCGGGCGTAATCGGACCCGACAGATCCTCGTTTAGGTGCGCATAGCGCGCGCCTGGAATGTGCGATTTGACATAGGCAGCGCGGCCGGATTGCGGGCGCGTCAAAGCGAAGCGGCAGTCGAAAACCGCCCAGTGCGGGTCGCGCAGGTGCTGCGCCAAGGCGTCCGGGCTGACGAGGGTGGTGAATTTCATCGATCGCATGCCGAAGAATCCATTTCAAAATGAGGGGACACGTCCCCTCATGCTCCACTATATTGGCTGTTGCAAAAATCATTTTGCAACAGGTTCTAAGGGATACCTGCATTTTGCGACACCAATGACTGCTTGCGCCAGCGTTTCGCCGGACTCAGAATACGCTCCCCGGTGAGCAGTGCGCGGCCCCCCATGCAATTTGCGAGGCAATATGATCGATCCGATACCCGCAGCTGAGCGCAGCGGCCGCTTGCAGCGCGCCGGACTGCCCGAGGCGGCGGCGCAGTCCTTTCTGCGCGAGCTGGATGCCGCGCGCGTTGCGGCGGCGGGATCGCTGCCCGCCGATGCCGCGCGTATGGGCCAGGCCTGCCGCCGCGGCCGCGAGTTGCTCGCGCGCCTGCCGCCCAAGTCCCGGCGCAATGCCGACGAAAAGGCTGCGGGCCACGCGATCGCGCATTTGCTCGCCGACGCCGTCTGGGGCTTTTTCCGCGCCTATCGCACCCCGATCTACGACAGCCTGACGGCACAGCGCACGCGCGCCCTGCGCCTGGAGGACCTGGCCGCCGCCGGCGCCGAACTGCTGCCCGGAATCCTGCCGACCCAGACCGAACTTGCCCAGGAAAGCATGAGTCTGCAGGCGGACAAGGACGGGCTGGAAATCCATCAGGGACTGTTCTTCGGCCAACTGCTGAGCGAACGCGACATAGGCTTGCACCTGTGCACGGCGATGCTGCTGCCGACCGCCGCGGCGCGCGAGCGCCTGGCGGAATTCCAGTCGCGCGGCAAGCTCGACCTGGGCGCGGTACATCTCGAGGCGAAGGGCGACGCGGGCTATCTGTATTTCCATCATCCGCGCCACCTCAACGCCGAGGACGATGAAACCCTGGGCGCGCAGGAGCTGGCCTGCGACCTGATCCTGCTGCATCCGGGCCTGCGCATGGGCGTGCTGCGCGGCGCGCCGGTGGCGCATGCGAAATATGCGGGCAGGCGTATCTTCTCGGCCGGCATCAACCTCACGCGCATCTACCAGGGCAAGCAGAGCTACCTGTTCTACCTCACGCGCGACATGGGCCTGCTGAACAAGATGTTCCGCGGCCTGGCCGCCACCGACGAGGCCGGCCGCATGGCCTTGCACCCGGAAGAGCCGGAGCAGACACTGGAGAAGCCCTGGCTCGCCGTGGTCGACGGCTTCGCCATCGGCGGCGGCTGCCAGCTGCTGCTGGTCATGGACTATGTGATCGCCGAGTCCGGCGCGTATTTCAACCTGCCCGCGCGCAAGGAGGGCATCATCCCGGGCTGCGCCAACCTGCGCCTGCCGCGCTTCATGGGCGAGCGCATGGCGCGCGAGGCAATCATGTTCGACAAGACGTTTCCTGTGGACGATGCCGATGCGCGCACGCTGGTGAGCGAAGTGCATGCGCGCGAGCGTCTGGACGAGGCGGTGGAAGCGTGCCTCGCGAACGCCCTCGGCTCGGGCATGGTCAGCGCCGGCGGCAACCGCAAGGCGATCCGGATTCAGTCCGAGCCGCTGGATACCTTCCGTGCCTACATGGCGACCTACGCCTACGAACAGGCGTTCTGCCACACCAGCGAGCAGTTGGTGCACAATCTGGAACGCCACTGGAACGCAAAGGCGCGCAAGCTCTGATCTCCATGTTTTCCAGCGCGCCGGTCAACCTGGGAGTATCCATATGAAGCCAATCATCCTCGTCATTGCGCTTGCCGCTCTCGCGGGCTGCGGCGTAGACACCGCAACGACTGCCGCAGCCGTGGCCGCGGCGAAGAAGCAGGAAATCGAGCAGGGCAAGAAGACCATGGAGCAGATGCAGCAGGACATCGGCAAGTCGATGGAACAGGCGCAGCAGAAAACAGAGCGGACAGAAGAGGCGGTGAAGTATTAGCGCTGATTTCATTGCGAGGGGATATCTCCCCTCGTGCTCCCCTAAATCGGAGGCAATTTCGGCAATTCTGAAATGGCCTCTCAGTTCGGTGGGAAGAGAAACCCTACACCGCGGCGGGTGATCTACCCCTGCAGTAGCGGCGTGGAAATTTGGAGGTAGGGCGCGTCTGCCGCGGCGGCCGCTGCTAAGATAGTCCGGTCGATTTTCCGGAGCCGCCCGCATGAGCTATCCCACCCAAATCCTGCCCGATCATCATCGCCACTGCGACGATCTGTTCGTCGCCGCGGAAGAGGCGGTACAGCGCGGCGACTGGGCCGCGGCCGCACCGGCCTTCGCACGCTTCAACGGGCAGATGCAGGCGCACTTCGCCGCCGAGGAGGACTTGCTGTTCCCGGCGTTCGAGGCGGCGACCGGCATGAGCGCCGGCCCGACGCAAATGATGCGCCATGAGCACGAGCAGATGCGCGCCCTGCTGGGGCAGCTCGAGGCGGCGTGCGCCGCGCGCGATGGCGAAGGCTACGCCGGCGCCGCCGAGACCCTGCTGATGCTGATGCAGCAGCACAACATGAAGGAGGAGAATATCCTCTATCCGATGTGCGACCAGGCACTGGGCGCGGAGGCCGAACGCGTCGGTACGAACATGGACGCCATGCTCGAAAAAGGGCATGCCTGAAGCGCGCGTGATCGACGGCCGCGGCATGGAGCCGCCGGAACCGCTGGAGCTGGCGGTGGCGGAACTCGCGACCCTGCCTGCCGGCGGCGAACTGGTGCTGCTGCTGAACTGCGAGCCCTACCCGCTGTATGCGATCCTCGACCGCCGGGGTTACCGCCACCGTTCCGAGCGCCAGCCCGACGGCAGCAACAGGATTCACATCAAGAAAGCCTGAATGCAGCCGACCCTGTCGTTCGAGCAGGCGCCGCCGATATCGGTGCCTTACCGCTTCTTTCTGACCGCGCCGCTGTCGGCGCGGCAGCCGGACTGGTGCTCGCGTGGCTGGGGCCGGCGGCGCTGGACTCACGCTGGGCGCCCGGTGCGCTGGCGATGACCCATCTGATCGTGGTCGACTTCATGCTGCAGGTGATGTGCGGCGCGCTGCTGCAGTTCGTGGCAGTGGTCGCGGGCGCGAACATCTGGCGGCCGCGCCTGGTGGCGACGCTGGTGCACCCGCTGATCACCGCCGGCGCGGTGTTCCTCGCGAGCGCGTTCCTGCTGGAGCAGCAGCTGTTGTTCCTTGCGGCGGCGCTCGCCTTCGCCGCGGCGCTCGGCCTGTTCCTCTCGGTCATGGCGGTTTCCCTGCTGCGCACGCCCGCGCGCGGCATGCCCATACACGTGCTGCGCCTGGCGGTGTTCGGCCTGCTGGTGACGGTGGTGCTCGGCGTGACCCTGGCCGCCACCCTGGGCCTGCACGAGAACCTGCAATCGGTCTGGTCGCTGCTCACGCTGATCAATGTGCACGTCGCCTGGGGACTGGGCGGCTGGGCGCTGATGCTGGTGATCGGCGTGTCCTACCTGGTGGTGCCGATGTTCCAGCTCACGCCCGCCTACCCGCTGTGGCTGACGCGCCTGCTGCCGGCGGGCCTGCTGCTGGTCTTGGGTTTGTGGTCGCTGCAGCTGCTGCCCGGCCTCGGCGAGGCGCAGGCATGGCAGGCGGGCGTGCTGTGCGCCGGCATGCTGCTTGCCGGCGTCTATGCCGCGGTTACGCTGTGGCTGCAATCGCGCCGGCGGCGGCGCCAGGCCGACGTCACGCTCGTATTCTGGCGCGGCGCCATGCTGTCGCTGCTCGTGCTGGCGCTGTCCGCGCTGCTGTTCGCGGCACTGCCGCGGCTGGGCGAGCATGCGCGCGCGCCCTTGTGGCTGGGCGTGCTCGCCCTGCCGGGCCTGTTCCTGTCCGTGATCATGGGGATGCTGTACAAGATCATGCCCTTCCTCAACTGG
>JAAOZY010000048.1 GCA_012274205.1 Betaproteobacteria bacterium | reverse complement strand
GGGTATGGATGGCTTCCAGGTCATGGAAAACCTGAAGGCGATCGAAACGGAGGGCTACATTCCGGTGCTCGTAATTACAGCCGAACCCGGCCACAAACTGCGTGCGCTGCAATCGGGAGCCAAGGATTTCGTGAGCAAGCCCTTCGACCTGGTCGAAGTCAAGACGCGCATCCACAATATGCTGGAAGTGCGCCTGTTGCAGCGCAGGCTCGACAATTACAACAAGGTGCTGGAGCAGACGGTGCAGGAACGCACGGCTGCGCTGCGCGAGAGCGAAGCGCGCTTTCGCGCGCTGACGGAACTGGCGTCCGACTGGTACTGGGAATCGGACCAAAGCGAATGCGTCACCAAGGTGTCCGGCCCGATTCTCGATATGCTTGGCATACACATGGGCGCCTCGATCAAGGACACCAGGGTGCTGGAGGGTTCGGGCTGGAACGATGCGGAGCGCGCAGAACTCGAGGCCAACATCAAGGCCAGGCGCCCGTTTCTCGATTTCCCCTTCAGCCGCGTGAATCCGGATGGCACCCACCAATATTTCCGCGCCAGCGGGGAGCCCATATTCGACCGGTCGGCGCGTTTCATCGGCTATCGCGGAATCGGCGTCGAGGTGACCGGGCGCCTGTTTTCGACCGGCCCTGAAGGCACCGTCTGATTCATTCGCGCCGGCCTTTTCGCTTCGCGCAGCCGGACCGGGTTGCCGCCTGCCGGACTACTGCATCTTCCACTCGATGTAGCTGTAAAGGTAGTTGGAGCCGCCGTTGACGTTTCCGAGCAGGCGCGACGCGCCGAATGCGCCGGATCGGTGCGACACGCCCAGTCCCCAGGACGTCTCCTTCAGCGAGCGCACACCGATCAGATCGCCGACGCTGACGTCTATCGTCGGATCCAGGTAGTTGAGCACGCGGGACGTGTTCTCCCCGCGCCCGAGCAGGTCGCGCGCCTCGACGAAGGGCACGCGCTGGGCATACGAGACGCCCACCCCGAAACCGAGCCGTGTCCTGACCCTTTCGCTCCAGGGAAATCCATAGTAGTAGGCTTTCATGTACGCATTGAGCTGCAGGGAATTGTCCTGCAGGCCGCGCTCGTCGTGCTGCAGCAGGCTGACATAGCCGACAAAATCCAGCGGCCAGCCGTGGGCGCGAGTAATGAAAGTCTTGCCGATTTCAATCCCGGCGATGCGCGTATTGTCCGCGGTATTCACCGATGCGCAGCGCAGCGTCATTGTCGTGATCAGATTGCAGTCGGTGGATTTGCCGTAGAGCAGCTTTACGATCAGGGGTTCGGGCGCTTCGAACAATGCACGGTGATAGCTGCCGAAATCGTAGGCCGCGCCGAGGAACAGGCTCGGCCGGCTGCCGTCGCGAACGATCGGGCTCCGGCGCACGCGGCTATCGGACAGCGTCGTGCCAAGCCCGCCTAGCAGGCGCCAGCCCCGGCTGAGGTCGTAGTAGCCATACAGACCGAGCCAGGCATCGGTGCCGGCGCCAGGCATGTATTGCGGCCGGCTCGCCGTCGCCTCCGCGGGACGAACGCCGTAGTAATAATTGTTGAGTTTGGCGCTGCGCTGCATCAGGCTGATGGCCGGGCGCAGGTGCCAGCGGCCGCTGTTCCAGTCGTAGCTGTAGCCGAAGCGCAGTTCCTCGCCCTGGTTCACGTTCAGCGCGTCGCGCAGGAACTCGGCTTTGAGATTGCCCCACGCTGCCCGATACGCATAGGACACGCCGAGGTCGGTACTCGATTCACGCGCCTGCATGCCGGCCAGGCTCGCCGGAACGCCGCCAACCGGAAATCCCTCGAAGCGGAAGTCGAGGAACAGGTCGACATGGTGCCTGCCCTCGTCGGAGAGCTTCAGGCCGGCGCGCGTCGGGTGCAGAAAGAAGCGTTTCCCTTCGTACAGATAGAGCGGAACCAGATCCTGGCTGTAGCCTACGCCCTCGTAGGGCGAACGCTCGCTGCGGATAATCGCGCCCAGACCGGCGCTGCCCGGCGCCACCAGCAGGTCGCCCAGCGGGTCCATCTGCGCCTGCGCAGGCAGGGGAAGCACCGCCGCAATCAAGAGGAAGCGCCACGGCCGGGTGCGCATCCGGCACATGCAAGCGGCAATTCTGGCTTGCCCGATATACCTTAGAGGCCATTTCAGAATTACCGAAATGGCCCCTGATTTAGGGGAGCATGAGGGGATGTCCCCCAAGGGGACTTCCTTCGGGGCGTATCCCCTCATGTTGAAATGCGCTCTTAGTTTGTTGCCTGCGCCGCAAGGCAAGGCCGGCGCCGCAGGGATTGCCGCGTTGGCCTTGATTGCATCGCACCCTGCATGTGACATCGCGCTCTCCTGCATGCTCCGGGCCGGCGGCACCGGTCCGGCTACGGGCAAGCTTGCCTGTGCGAAGCATAAGTGCCGCACGCTTTCCGTTCCGTGCGCTGGCGAACACAGGTTCCCGGGGAGCGCAGGCTCAAGCAAAGCCGGCGCCAGTCGAACGGGAATACGCGTGCGAAAAAAAACCCCGCCGAAGCGGGGCTCTTCCGGCAACAGCTTGATGCGTTGCCAAGCAGCTTGTGCTTACAGTCTAGTTCGTACCCACTGCTTCGATATTCACGCGCCGATCGGGTGCGAGGCAGGCGATCACTTTCGCGCTCTTCGGGCCCTTGCAATCATCCGCGTTGGTAACCGGCTCGGTTTCGCCCTTGCCCGCGACAGTGATGCGCTTGGACTCGACCCCCTTTTCCACCAAATAGGCCTTCACCGATTCGGCGCGGCTCATCGAAAGCTTCTGGTTGCTGTCGCTCGAACCGATGCGGTCGGCGTGGCCGGTATCGGTGATGCTTTCGACATTGGCCTGCCTGAGCTTGATCGCCAATTCATCGAGCTTGGCCATCCCCTCGGGCCGGAGCGTGGACTTGTTGAAACCGAACAATGTGTCGGTGGACAGGGTGTAGCGCTGCACCACCGGCACCATCACCGGAACCGGCGCGGCTGCCATCGGCGCAGCTTCGGACAATGTCAGGCGGATAAGCCCGTCGCCGCCGCGGCCGCCGGCCTCAGCCACCTTGCTGTTACTGGCCGATTCGCCGCGGGCACCGCTGCCGATGCTCGCCCCGCCGCCGCCGCCGGCATTGGCCTCAACCACGCGCTGACCGTCTTTCCTGACGCTGCGGCCGGTTTCGCTGCCGGCCTGGCCCGGCACGCCGGCGTAATCCGGGGTCTGCGACGCGCCGCCGGCTTGAGCCGCTTCCTCGGATCTTGGGCCGCTGTCACCGCCATTACCACCTTTGCTGCCGCCGACCGGAGCCACACCGCCACGTCCGTCGCCGGCGGCCTCGGATTGTTGCGTCCATGTATCCGCACCGGCGAAACCGGCGATGAGCTGCCCGGTCGTGGTATTGATCAGGCTGCTGGGGTTGCCGTCTCCGGTCCGCCCCCCATTTGCGACACCGCCGTATCCACCGGTCCCGAGGGTCATCTTGTACACGCCTGGCGCCAGGTACTGGACCGTGCGTGAGGGCGCAGCACCGGCACCGCCGCCGCCGCCGCCTCCATCCTTGCTCGAGCTGCCGCCACCGCCGCCGCCGCCGCCGCCGACCAGGTCAATGATGTAGGTGCCCGCGACCAGGTTGGGCGCCGCATACTGGCCGGACGCAGCGGGCGCGGTCCCGCTTGGGTGCACGGTGAAATAGCACTGCTGATTTACCGCGCCCGCAGCCGGGTTGATGACGGTAAAGGCGTTCAGCTGGTGGTCGAAGTTGTTGGACGCGCATTCCGGTACGGCATTTTGCGCAAATGCCGGGGTAGACGCCGCAGCCAAACAGAGTAGAGCCAGACGAATTTCATGTTTCATTCATATCTCCTGGGATTGGATTGCCTTCAATACCAAAGCGGGGCGTTGTGGGATTCCCGCCGCTACCCGCTAGACGCGCCGAGTGTCGAGGGCCATCTATTGTTGCGGCAATTATCGGCCTGGCAATGCCTTTGCTC
>JAAOZY010000047.1 GCA_012274205.1 Betaproteobacteria bacterium | reverse complement strand
CGAATACCAGGGCAAGGAGCTGTTCCGCAAATTCGGCGTGCCGGTTCCGCGCGGCATCCCGCCGCTGGCGAAGACGCCCAAAGGCCCGGAGGGCGTACGGCCCGATACGCCGCTTGCCGGACTCGCGCTCGGCTGGCCGGGTAATCCCGACGATCTGTTCGTCGACGCCGACAACAAGCCGGTGCGCATCGACAAGGCCTTTTCCTGGGAATACCCGCTGTCGGTGCACGGCCTGATGCACAACGTGATCACGAATGCCTGGCGCGGCGATCCCTATCGCATCGACACGCTCATGATTTTCATGGCCAACATGGCATGGAACTCGAGCATGAACACGAGCGAAGTGCGCAGGATGCTCAACGACAAGGACGACAGCGGCGAATACAAGATTCCGTTCATCGTCGTGTGCGACGCATTCCAGTCGGAAATGACCGCGTATGCGGACCTGATCCTGCCCGATACCACATATCTCGAGCGCCACGACGTGATGTCCATGCTCGACCGACCGATCTCGGAATTCGAGGGTCCCGTCGACTCCGTGCGGGTGCCGGTGTTGCCGGTGACCGGGCAGTGCAAGCCGTTCCAGGAAGTGCTGATCGAACTCGCGGGCCGACTGAAGTTTCCCGCCTTCGTCAACGCCGATGGCAGCCGCAAGTACCGCGACTACCCCGATTTCATCACCAACTATGAAACCGAAGCCGGCTCGGGCATAGGCGTTCTCGCCGGCTGGCGCGGCAAGGGCGGAGAAAAGTTCATGCAGGGCGAACCCAATCCGCGCCAGTGGGAGATGTACGCCAAGAACAACTGCGTATTCCAGCTGAAGCTGCCGCCCTCCTACCAGTACATGCGCAACTGGAACAAGGGCTATCACGAGTGGGCGCAACGGGCGCGCCTGCGCCGCCACGCCGATCCCATCGTGATCCAGATCTATTCCGAAGTGCTGCAGAAATTCCGCATGGCCGCGCAGGGCAGGGGACCGGCCAGGCGGCGTCCGCCGGCGCACCTGGCGAAGCGCATCGAAACCTATTTCGATCCGCTGCCGTTCTACTACGAACCGCTGGAAGCGCAGGTGACCGACTCGCACAAATATCCGCTCAATGCGATCACCCAGCGCCCGATGGCCATGTACCACTCCTGGGATTCACAGAACGCCTGGCTGCGCCAGATCCACGCGCACAACTACCTGTTCGTCAATCCGGCCATGGCGCGCGCGCAGGGAATCGCCGACGACGACTGGATCTGGGTCGAGTCGATGTGGGGCAAGGTGCGCTGCATGGCGCGCTACTCCGAGGCGGTGGAACCGGGCACGGTATGGACCTGGAATGCCATAGGCAAGGCGCCGGGCGCCTGGAACCTCGCCCCTGGCGCCAACGAGGCCGAACTCGGCTTCCTGCTCAATCACCTGATCAGCGAGGAACTGCCTGCCGGCGCGGCGAAGATATCCAATTCCGACCCGGTCACCGGGCAGGCCGGCTGGTACGACGTGCGCGTGCGCATCTCCAAGGCCGGTGCCGAGGAGCCGAAACAGAGCTGGCCGCAGGTCGCCGCGGTGCAGGCGCTGCCGGGCATGGAACAGGTGCGCAAGACCTGGCTCGCTTTCGTCGCCGGCGTGAAGAAATGAGCAAGCAGCTCGCGCTGGTGATCGATCTCAACGTCTGCGTCGGCTGCCACGCCTGCGTCACCAGCTGCAAGGAATGGAATACCTCGGGCGCGGCCGGCTTCCTCTCGGACGACAATCCCTACGGCCGCGATCCCACCGGCACCTTCTTCAACCGCGTGCAGACGTTCGAAGTCGGCGAATTCCCGAATACGCAGACGGTGCACTTCCCCAAGTCCTGTCTGCACTGCGAGGACCCGCCCTGCGTGCCGGTGTGCCCCACCGGCGCGAGCTACAAGCGCGCCGAGGACGGCATCGTGCTGGTCGACTACGACAAGTGCATCGGCTGCAAGTACTGCGCCTGGGCCTGCCCCTACGGCGCGCGCGAAGTCGACGAGCACCAGAAGGTGATGAAGAAGTGCACCCTGTGCGTGGACCGCATCTACGATGAACTGCTGCCGCCTGCGGACCGCAAGCCCGCCTGCGTCATGGCCTGCCCGACCAGTGCGCGCCTGTTCGGCGATGTGCATGATCCCGAGTCGGTGGTGTCAAAGGCAATACGCGACGCCGGCGGCTACGCGCTGATGCCGGAGTGGGGCACGCATCCGGCCAATCACTACCTGCCGCGGCGCAAGACCGAAATCACCCTGCACCGCGACGAGCTCGAGCGCGTCGACAATCCGCTCAAGATCGACCGCAAGCTGCCCAAACCCGACATCAAGGCGCCGTCGCTCGACGACAGCACCACCTGGTAAGCGCGATGCGTCCCGCCTTCTCGGTCATTTTTCTCACCACGCTGATTGGCGCGGGCCAAGGCCTGTTCGTCGCGCTCTATTCGGCCGAGTACGGTGCCTCGCTGGGCCTCTGGGCCATGCCCTCGGCGCAATACTTTTCGCTGGGCTGCGTGCTCGTGCTCGCGCTGCTCGGTGCGGGATTGGCCGCCTCGTTCTTCCATTTGGGCCGCCCCGAGCGCGCCTGGCGTTCGGCTGCGATGTGGCGCAGCTCGTGGCTGTCGCGCGAGGTGATCGTGCTCCCTGCCTTCATGGCCGTGGTGGCGGCCTACGGCTTGGCGCATCATCTGCGCGGCGCGGCAGACCTGACTCTGACGCTCGGAGGCGCGGGCGTGGCGCTCGCACTGCTGTTGTTCGTGTGCACCGGCATGATCTATGCCTGCCTGCCCTTTCTGCAGGAATGGCATACGCCGCTCACCGTGATCAACTACCTGCTGCTCGGCTGTAGCTCCGGTTTCCTTCTTGGCACGACCTGGGCGGCGGCGCAGGCGCCCGCGCTGCTGCTGACCGCGGCCGCATGGACCGCCGGAGTCACCCTGGCTGCCCTGGTCATGCGCGGCGCCGCGCTCGCGCGCAATGCGAGCCTGCGGCCGAAGTCGACAGTGCAGACCGCCATCGGCGTGAAGCATCCGCGCATTGCGCAGAAGGCCCAGGGTTCCATGGGCGGCTCGTTCAATACGCGCGACTTCTTTCACGGGAAGTCGTTCGCCTGGCTGCGTTTGGTGAAATGGGGATTCCTGCTGCTGGTGTTCCCGCTGCCGCTGGCGCTGCTCGCGGCGGGTTCGGCCCTGGCGTCCTGGCCGGTATTGGCGGCGGCGTTCCTGCTGCAGTATCTGGGCTTGCTCGCCGAGCGCTGGTTCTTCTTCGCGCAGGCGCGGCATCCGCAAAACCTCTATTACCAGGCGATTTCCTGAACGCCGCGACGGCACGGTTGCAAACGCCGTGGGTTCTGCTACGCTGGTTTTTTCGAGATGCGGAAAACACGCCGCCGCTGTAGCCGAGCCGCAGGACCAGAGCCGGCGGACGCCCGTCCGCAGCACCCGCCGCGGAAGCAACTGAGCCAAAGGAGGATACGACCATGGATTTCGACAAAGATCTGGATGCACGCGGCCTGAACTGCCCGCTGCCCATATTGCGCGCGAAAAAAGCGCTGACCGAAATGCAGAGCGGGCAGGTGCTGCGCATCGTTTCCACCGACGTGGGTTCGGTCAAGGATTTCCAGGCGTTCAGCAAGCAGACCGGCAACGAGCTGCTGTCGCAGAGCGAGGCCGGCAACGAGTACACTTTCTTCCTCAAGCGCAAATAGGCGGCGCGCAGCGGCGCGAAAGGCGGCCGGGCGCCAATGAGAATCGGTAATTCTGTTGGTTGGAACAGCCGATATTATGAATTGCGCATTTCCTCCGTCGGGGGTAGTCTTTTTTCCATAAATTCCCGCCGTGCCGTCCGGCGCTGAGGTGCCGGCGGGGACGGAGTTGCAAGCCGCGCAGAGCAGAAGGGCACGACCGCCCCGGCGCCCGGTTTGAGGTCGGGGTGGCGTTTGCCTGTATGAGGAGGAGTAGCGATGGCTGCACAGAAAATCTGCGTGGTGGTGGTTTCGGGAACGCGTGAGCGCCTGCAAATGGCGGCCATGTCCGCTTCGGTGGCGGCGGTGAGCGGAATCGAGGTCACCATTTTCCTTTCCATGAACGCCGTGCCCTATTTCATCAAAGGCGCATCGACCGAAGCGCCCAGCGAGGGCCATTTCGGCGATCTCCTGGTGCAAAAGAAAGCGCCGGATTTCAAGACACTATTCAGGCAGGCGGTCGAGCTCGGGGACGCGAAAATCCTGCCGTGCTCGATGGCGCTCGACATCGCCGGCATCGCCACCGAAACGCTGGAGCCGTTCGTGGGCGAACCGACTGGGCTGGCCGCATTCCTGAGTGAAACCGCAGATGCACAGGTCTGGACGTTCTGACAGCCGAATCATATCCACGAACCAAATAGGGGCGAAAAATGGCAGAGAAGAGAATAATCGACGGCCGCGGCAGCTTCTGCCCCGGTCCACTGATGGAACTGATCGGCGTGCTGAAAATGTCGCAGGTCGGCGATGAACTGGAAGTGCTGTCCAACGACAAGGGCTCGGCAAAAGACATCCCGGAATGGGCGCACAAGGTGGGCCATGAGCACGTGTCCACCACCGAAGAGGCGGGCGTCTGGCATATCACGGTAAGAAAATCAAAATAGCGGCAGGTCAAGACAATTAGGGTCGGCGAAGTTCGAAATCAACCTGAGGAGGCGGAGATGAAGATACTCATAATCGGCGGCGGCATGGGCGGCACCATTCTGGCGAATAATCTGGCGCGGCGTCTGAGTACGGAATTGCGATCGGGCAAGGCGCGCATCACCATGCTGTCGGCGTCGGACCGGCACTTGTATCAACCCGGTTTGCTCTATCTCGCCATCGGCCGCAGCACGCCGGACGCGCTGTATCGCGATCAGGCCAGCCTGCTCGAGCAGGGCATCGAGTTCCATGTGGACCCGGTGGAAACATTCCAGCTCGACAACAACAAAGTCGTTACCAAGGGCGGCAAGACCTACGACTACGATGTGCTGGTGATCGCCACCGGCTCGCGCATGGTGCCCGAGGAGGTGAAAGGCCTGGCGGAAAATGCGGAGTTCTTCTATACCGAGGAAACGGCGCTGAAGATGATGCGCCGGCTGCAGGAATTCCAGGGCGGCAACGTAGTGATCACCGTCGGCGTGCCGCACAAATGCCCGATGGCGCCGCTGGAAATCACCTTCATGCTGCACGATTACTTCAAGGAGCGCGGCATCGCCGACAAGGTGAAGCTGCATTACACCTACCCGATCGGTCGCGTGCATAGCCTGGAAAACGTGGCCAAGTGGGCCGCGCCCGAATTCGACCGGCTCGGCATAAAGTACGAAACCTTCTTCAACATCAAGGAAGTGGACGGCGCGAAGAAGGTGCTGCGCAGCGAAGAGGGCTCCGAAGTGCCGTTTGACCTGCTGATCGCGGTACCCGCGCACCGCGGCATGGAAGTGATCGAGAAGAACAAGCTCGGCCAGAACGGCTGGATTCCGACCAACAAGACCAAGCTCAACATGGAGGGGCGCACCAACGTCTATGTGATCGGCGACACCACCAACATTCCGATCAGCAAGGCCGGCTCCACCGCGCACTTCGAAGCCGAGACGCTGGGCGAGAACATTGCCGCGATGATAAAGATGGGCATCACCACGCCGATGCGCGATTACGACGGCAAGGTGTTCTGCTTCATCGAGGCCGGCCTGGACCGTGCCACTTACGCCATGTTCAATTACACGAATCCGCCCGACCCGAAGGCGCCGACGCGCGCCATGCACTGGTTCAAGGCCGCCTACAACAAACTGTATTGGGCCTCCGCACGTGGACTGCTGTAGCCGGGAGGGAACATGAACGGAGATTCGAAGGAACTTACCGGCTCGCTGGAAGAGCTCGCCGGCGTCGCCACCGCGGCGCGGGACGCGATGACCGAGGATATCGTCGGCCGTGTTGCCGACAGCGCCGCCACTGCGATGGATCTGATGGACAAGGTCAACCGCAGCGGGCTGGGCAAGGCGATACCGCAACTGGCGCAGATGGTCGAAAACGGCGACTTGCAGCGGCTGATCAATCTGGCGCGTGTATACGGCTCGGCGGAAGATGCGCTGACGGAGGAAATGGTCGGACGTCTGACCGAAGCCGTTAGCGAAGGGCTGTCGCTGCTAGACCGGCTCAACCGCGGCGGGGCGGGTCGGCTGGTGGAGATGCTGGCGAAGCTCGAAGCGAGCGGATCGCTGCAGCGCGTCGCCACTCTGCTGCCGACGTTTGTCGATCGGCTCGACATGGTGGGCGGACTGCTCGAATCGATGGACGCGGCGGCGAAGCAGGCGGAGGACGAGCGGACCGAAGGCGGGATCGTTTCCATGTACCGGATGCTCAGCGACAGCCGCACGCAGGAGACGCTGCGCTTCATGCTCGCCCTCGGGCAGCACATGCACGAGCGCTACGCCAAGCGGCCCTGAGGCGGTACAGAGGG
>JAAOZY010000283.1 GCA_012274205.1 Betaproteobacteria bacterium | reverse complement strand
GTTCACCGCAGCCACGCCGCATGTCGTCATCATCCTGGTGCTGCTGCTTAGCGGCTGCCTGCGATCGCTGCAGTTCACCGGCCTGAACGCCATCACCTTCGCCGACGTCAGCAGGGAGACGATGAGCCAGGCAACCAGCCTTTCGAGCATGGCGCAGCGCCTGTCGCAAAGCGTGGGCGTGGTGATCGGCGCGCTCGTGCTGCAGATCGGCAGCGTTTTGCATGGGCGCTCAGCGCTCGAGGCTGCCGACTTCTGGCCTGCCTTCCTCGCCATCGGCTTGATATCCGGTTCGTCCATCTTCTTTCACCTGCGGCTGCCGGCCGATGCCGGCGCGGAAGTCTCGGGACACCGCAACGAGATCGATCAATGAATTTCGCTACTGTCCGCTGATGGGGCTCAGGAATGATTCGTTTCCAGGCCGCACCCCGCGGCGGCTCCAGCTGCCTGCAACGCAGCGAACCGCCATCGGCCACCTCTATCTATACTTTATCGCTTGTGCCGCGCCCCGCCATGCAGAAATTGTTTCATCCATTTGGCGTTGACCTTCAGCCTGACCGTGAACTGCTTGGCCCTTTCCAAACTCCACAGGCGCTTTTCTCCCGAATTTGGCGCGGGCGCCGTGCTTATGCTTGGCCTTGCAGACAGGTCTGCTGCTTCACTCGGGTCGACTCGACTGACAATTGCAGGCATGGACAGGCTCCGGATTAATGCGGACAATTTATCCGTCCGCCACGGCGCCGTCTGTTCGGCAGCTAACTGACCACGGATTCGCCAAGCGCGCAAGCGCCATCACAAAGGCAGTCGTGGACGTGCGGCGCAACACGAGGTGCCTGCGATACGGCGACCCCCTCTCTGTTCGCCCCTCCGGGGCGGAGGGTCAAGGCCTTGCGCCCTACTGGCGCGCGGGGGTGCCTGCCGTACCGGTTGAGGGCATGCCCGAGGTACCCATCGAGGTCCCGGTGGATCCCGCACCGGTATTGCCCATAGGGCCGGTCGATGCTGTGCCTCCGTTGCCTGGGCTTGGCTGGGTGATTGTTCCCGCGCTAGTGCGGTCGCTTCCCACCGTGCTATTCGGCGGGCGGACTACTACGGGCGATACGCGCGGACCGTCGTTCACGACATCATTGGCACACGGTGCCGAGGCGTCAGTGGATAGCGTGGCCGAGGTGCAGCGGCGGTCGACGCGATCGGCGTCCACGCCCGCCGGGTTTGAACCGGGGATGGTCTGGGCCAGAGCGGAACCGCCAAGCAGGAGCGCCGCCAGCGAGGCGAATGAAACCGGGAAAGACTTGTTCATGGCGTATCCTTTTCCGACTACTGCAGCGGGCTGAAATCCGCCGCCTGCCGCGACATCCGGACTCTAAAACAAGCTGTCGCAGAATTCTGTTCGGCAACACACGTACACCCCCGCGTGGCGGAGGAAACAAATAGGGAGGCGCTTCTCCACCGTCAGCCGAAGAAATATCGCGGGGTCGCGAAAGCCGGTCGCGGTTCTTCACGTGTTGGTTAGACGCTTAACTGGCGCCATTCCGGATCGGTTTGCCCCCCCTCGGCCTCGTCGCCCTCCGGGCCGGAGCCCAACGCCACCTCGCGCCGCTGGCAGGTGCGTGCAGGGACCATAGCCTATGTCTGCTTCTCCATCCGTGGCATCGAGCCCAATTCACTCAGCCAGGCTTGAGCCGAGCGAGCCCAGATCTGGCGCCGCGGTTTCAGCTCATTGCGCTGGCGAATGGAACCGACACGAAGCCCGTACACCTGCTGATCTGTCGGCGAGCTTGCCCACAACGGCGTGCCACAATCGCCACAGAAAGCCTGCGCGCGCTTGTTACCGCTTTCCGCGGTCTTGATATATACCTTGGGCTCGCCGGTCAGCAGTCGGAAGCGCTCCTTTTTTGTCCTCACTACGGTTCGAAATGCCGTGCCCGAGAGCGTCTGGCAATCGGTGCAATGGCAGATTCGCACGGCTTCAGGATCGATCTCTGCTTCGTACGTAATCTTGCCGCAATGACACCCTCCGTCGATATGCATATTGAGTCCTCCGTGAATTGGCCGTAAGCGCCGCAATGCAATGGCAGATTCTAAAGCTCTCGCCGACACCGGCGTCAGCACCCACGCCGCGACAACAGCCGAAACTTTGTCGCCAGTGCTTGAATGTTGTACTGAACCACTTCGGCGGGTTTTTGCCGACCGTGTCAGACCTGCGTTAGACCGACCGCGCAAAAAGAAAAAGCGGCTAGGCCGTGATGGCCTAACCGCTTAATTTACAACTATTTACTGGCGCGCCTGGCAGGATTCGAACCCACGACCCCTTGGTTCGTAGGCCCGTCCGCTAAAGCGCACTTAACAATTTAATATCAATGCCTAATAGCGCTCGCCACGCCATTCGGATACCAACGTAAGTCATTGATTTCCAGTCTCAGCAAAGGAGGTCATGGCACAGTTACGGCACAGTTTTCACGACTGTGTCGTAACCCCAAACGGCAGAATTAGTTGATACGCGCTCAGTGTGAAACCACCGGCGCCTGAAGAACCTTCTCCGCGATACCCCGATAACGCGCAGGCTGGTCAATCAGCTCCCACAAATGGCAGATCCCGGCTGCTACGTCAGTAATCCCCATCTACAGGGCGGGACCCGAAGGACCAAGTCAGTCCTCGAGTTGGCTGACCTATGTTGCTCGGTACCTTGGCCACGGATTTGCGACCTTGACGTGGTACTGGATGGAAAACTTACACCCCATGCCAAGCGTCTAGCCGCCTTAAGTTCCGTAGCGCACCGGAGAATAGAACTGTTTGAACGCGGCCAGTGCGCTGTAACAGGCGAGCATGGACGTCTTGGGGTTGTCGGGGAAGGGGACGCTCTCGAATTTGATGCTGATGGCGCCGGTCTTGCCGCGAATGTTGATGTAATGCGTGTTGTAGATCAGCGCCGGGTCCGCCACGACTTTCAACTGCGTGCGGTCGAAGCCAATACCGGCCATGGCGAGCGCCGCGGCGATGTTCACGTTGGCCGGGAAATGCGGCACGCCGGCGCGCGCCGTGCCTTCGAACAGCGTGACGGGACCGGTCAAATGATCGAGGTCGAGCTTAAGCCGTTCGACATAAGGGATGCCCTTCCATGCCGCCGGCGGTTTGGTCACGGCGATTTCGACCGCATCGGCACCTGCCTCGCAGACCGCCTTGAGCGCGTCCAGGCCGCCGATGCCGCCCGAAGGCACGTAGAGCAGGGCCTTGTGCTTCGCCGCCGCGGCCTCCAGCCGCGCGCGCAGGGCGTCGTCGCACAGCGCGCCGCCGGAGAGGATGATGACCGGGATGCCGCGCTCGAGCAGCGGCCGCACGAATTCGCGTACCGCGTCGTGCGAGGCTGCCTCGATCACGACTTCCGGGCGTTCGGCCAGCAGCGCGCCCAGGCTGGTGACGAAAGGCAGGCCGTATTGCTCAGCCAGCGGTTTGCCGCGCGAGGCTTCGCTTCGGCCCTGGATAGCGACCACGCGCGCCTCGCCCATGTCGCCGCGCGCAATGTGTTCCAGAAACAGGCGCGCGATGACTCCGCCGCCGATGATGCCGATGCGCATGCTGGACTACTCCGTCGAAGTTAGAGCGAGGTCTGCTGAATTTTCGAATCGATCAAATCTACGGTTCCCGTAACAACCATCGTGGCTTGTCGCGGCGCGGCGCGATCTCCCTTGTCAAGCGCCAAATTGTCGCTAAGCGCACATCAACAATCTCATCGCCTCAAGCGTAGTTAATGACAAGGTGTTTGATGTCCGACATCTCCTCCATAGCATAATGTGTGCCCTCGCGCCCGAAGCCGGATTCCTTCCAGCCGCCAAACGGCATGCTGTCGACCCTGTAAATCGGCACATCGTTGATCATCAATCCCCCGACATCCCAATCCTCAAGCGCCTGAAAGGCGCGGCGCAGATCGTTGGTAAACATCCCGCCTTGCAATCCATAGCGGGAATCGCCCGCCCGTTTGATCGCTTCCTCGAATGTCCGATAGCTATTGACGGTGAGTACGGGGCCGAACACTTCCTCGTCCTCAATCTTCATACCTTTTACGGTATCGGTCAGCACGGTTGGCTGCACCACCGCCTTCGATCTGGAGCCGCCGGTCAGAATGCGGGCACCGGCTCCTACAGCCTCATCAACCCAAGTCTGAATTCTGATCGCCGACCCCTCGTCGATCACCGGGCCGACATCGATGCCTTCCTGCATCGGGTCGCCGACGCGACAGGCGCGCACACGCTCGACCAGTTTGCGCGTGAACGCTTCCGCCACCGACTCATGCACGAGGATCCGCTGGACACCGATGCAATACTGGCCGCCGTATACGACACCGCCTCGGACACAACGCGCTGCTGCAAGATCAAGATCCGCATCCTCACAAACGACAACCGCGCCGTTGCCTCCAAGCTCCAGCGCCACTTTCTTGCGACCCGCAATTTCCTTAATATGCCAGCCGACGCGGGCACTACCGGTAAAGCTGACCATTGCAAATCGCTCGTCGCGCACCATCGACTCGGCCAGCGAAACCGGGCAGTGGCAAATTTCGAGCGCCCCCGCCGGCAGTCCGGCATCAGTCATGACCTGTTGAAGAAGCAATGAGGTAAGCGGCGTCTGGGGTGCCGGCTTGAGCACCACGCTGTTACCGACAGCAATCGCCGGCGCCACCTTGTGCAAGACGAGGTTCAGTGGAAAGTTGAACGGTGCGATCGCCAGAATCGGGCCAATTGGAAAACGTCGCGCAATGCCAATCCTGCGCCGCATCCGATTCAAGGCTTCCGCGTCGAGATCGGAAAGCTGAATCGAACGGCCCTGGCTATCCGTGGTCTGGTATTCGAATACACCGGCATCCATGTCGAGCGGGACTTCCTCACCGCCGAAGCGGCGCGCTTCAGCCGCCGCATTCGTCAGGTTGAAAAGAGCGCGCGACACCTCGCCGCGCGCGTCGTACAACGGCTTCCCAGCCTCGGCGGCAATGGTCGTAACAAACTCATCGCGCCGTCCGCGAATGCCCTCGGCGGTTCGCTCCAGAATATCTGCTCGGACGAATCGCGGTAGCTTGCGCATTGTTTGAAATGCCCGCTGCGACCGCACGATCGCTTTCTCGATGTCCTCAGCCGCGGACACCGGCATTTCGCCCACTACCCTGCCGTTGAACGGCGAAAGAATTTTGTCGATGGTCATTTGCGTCCCCATGTGTTGGAATCGGGTCTGAATTACAGCATCAGACGACGAGCACTCGTTCGAAGTGGACGCCGCGGCAATCCATTTCGTACTCGAGTTCGACGATCGGGGGACGATTCAAATGCCAGGTCAGCCCGCCGCGCATTGCTCCACGCCGCCCAATCTCCTCCGCTATGAACGGATGGATGTTGTGCACGGTATAGAGCTGCGTGGCAGTCGTGTCCGGCCAGTCAAAGCCGAGGGCGCGCATCCTGTTCTCCATTTCCGCGAGCACATAGCGCGCCTTGCTCCGCATTCCTTCGATTGACACATCGCCGCGGCTGATTACGTGCTCCTTGTAGCTACCCTTGCCTTCCGGTGCTTCCCCACTGCCGGCGACGACGAAGGAAGGCACTGCAGATGGCGCCGCCACGGTAAAGGAAAACGCATAAAAGCCTGGAACCGTCGGAGGATCGATTTCGGGGCAGACATTGCTACGCGCAACCGGGTTATCAGTGCCGTCGAAAATGCCCCAATGCGCGAGCGTCCCAACGTATTCCTTGTTGAACGCCTCGAAGCCGGCCTCATCGAACGGAGCTGGTGAACGCAATTCACAGGCACAAAACGCCGCGAGCGGCCGGCCTGCGGCCTGTAGCGTCCGCTCGATCAGCCGGAATCCGTCGGCAAGCGGGACCGGCTTGAGAAAGCGAACACGTTCAATCCGGAATCCGGCCTCGGCGGCGACACCTGCGGAATATTGAAAAACGCCGGGAATGAATCGATAGTTACCAGGCGCATAGACTTTTGTGCTGGGCATAGTGCGGCTTTCGCAAACAGGTTTGAGGGAAAGGGTATTTGTTCGGATACCCTGGGGACTAAGCGGCCAGCGCGCCGAGATAGGCGCTTCTGATCGCGGGATCGTGCATGAGCTCCGCGCTGCGCCCGCTTTGGACGATGCGCCCCATATCCATCACGAAAGCGCTGGTCGATAGTTCGAGTGCCGTGATGACGTCCTGTTCGACCACCAGAATCGACAGCCCCTCGCGATTGAGGGATCGCAAAGCCTCGACCAGTTGCTCGACCAGAAGAGGCGACAAGCCCAGCGACAGCTCGTCGATGATCAACAAACGTGGAGCGCTCATCATCCCGCGGCCGATCGCGCACATCTGCTGTTCGCCGCCGGAGAGCGTGCCAGCGGCCTGGCCGAGTCGTTCGTGCAGCTTGGGAAAGGTCGCATAGACGCGATCGAGATCGCGTTGGATGGCAGCGCGCGGTTCCTTGCGCGCATATGCACCCATCAGGAGATTGTCCTCGACGTTCATCGAGCTGAACAAGCGCCTGCCTTCTGGCACGTGCGCAATACCGTGCGCGAGCATCTGCGCGGGCGACTGGCCGCAAAGATTCTCGCCCGCCCAATCGATCCGCCCGGCCGTCGGCACGATCAAACCAGACAGAGTCCGCATCAGTGTCGATTTTCCCGCGCCGTTGGAACCAACCAACGCGGTGATCTCGCCCTGGGCGAGCGTGAGGTCAACGCCCCACAATACATTGATCTCGCCATAGCCGGCCCGAATCCCGGTCAAATTGAGCAATGTTGCGGATGGCATCGACATCTTGTCAGCCTTTGGCGGCGCTCAGTTGCGCGTACTTCTTGCCCAGATAGGCCTCCACTACACGCCGGTCGTTGACGATATTCTGCGGCGTGCCGTCCGCGATGAGCGCTCCATTCTGAAGTACGACAATACGGCTGCATACGGTCAGTACGACTTTCATCAGGTGTTCGATCAGCACGATCGTGATTCCGCGCTGCGCGATCTGGCGAATCAAGGTCATCGCATGGTCGACCTCCGATGCGTTCAGCCCAGCGTTGACCTCATCAAGAAACAGCAATTTCGGCTTCATCGCCACGGCTTTCGCCAACTCCAGGCGCTTGCGCATCGCCAGCGTGAGTGTGTGCGCAGACTTGGCGGCAAATTGGCCCAGCCCGACAAATTCGAGCTGCTCCGCCGCGAACTCACGCGCCTCCGACAGCCGCATGCCCCGCTGCGAGAACAGCGCGGCCGCGGCGACGTTGTCGAGTACCGTCAAGTCGGGAAAGGGCTGCACGATCTGAAAGGTGCGGGCCAGGCCGATACGCGCCGTCTGGAACGGCTGCAGGCGGGTGATATTCCTTCCCTCGAACATCACGCGTCCTGCGGACGCGCTGCGGACACCGGTCACGACGTTAACCAGTGTCGTCTTCCCTGCTCCATTTGGCCCGATCAGGCCCAGGACTTCGCCGCTACCAACCGACAGGCTTACGCCCTGCAGCGCCTGCACACCCCCAAACCGGCGTGACACCTTCTCCAGCAGCAGCACCTCAGCCACGGCGTACTCCAAGCTGCGACAGGCGCTTTGAAATGGACATCATTCCGTCAGGTAGAAAGAGCAGGAGCACGACAACCAGCAAGCCGAGAACGCCGGAGTGTATTTGCAGATAATTGCGCCATACCACTTCCTCGATGCCGAGGAAAGCGAACGCCCCGAGCAGGGCGCCAGCCGGGGACCCAAGTCCCCCGAGCAGTGCCATCACGATAGGCTTGACCGCAAACAGGACGTCGAACACGTCAGGTGGCTCGATGTAATGCACCCACGCCGCATAGAGTGTGCCCGCCATGGAGACAAACACTCCGGAAAAAGCGAACGCAAGACTCTTGTAGATCGTGGCGTTGACGCCGATCATGTCCGCCGCCGATTCGTTCTGCTTGATGCAGGTCAGGCCGAAGCCGAGCTTCGACTCCTGGATCAGACGGACCACGATGAATGTCAGGAGAAGCAATGCCCACATCGCCCAGAAGAAAAAGGAAGCCTCGCCCATCACGCTGCTGGAGCCGGTAATGGAAACCGGAATGTTCAATCCCATTCCGCCGCCGGTCAGATCGGTCGCCGAATTGGTCAATTCGCGCAGCACTTCGGCAACAGCCAGGCTGGCAATCGCAAAATAATGTCCGCGCAACCGCAGCAGCACCAGACCCAAAGCGAGCGCGCCGACAAAGGCGATTGCGCCGGCCGCTCCTGCGGCCGCAAACAGCGGCCAGCCCTTGTTGATCAGCACGCCGCCGCAATAAGCGCCGAGGCCGAAGAAAGCAGCTGTTGCGAACGATGGGTATCCGGTGAAGCCGCCGATCACGGTCCAGGAAACGGACATGATTGCGTACATACAGGCAAAGGTGCCGATACGCAGTGCGTACGAGCTGTCTAGAAATGGAAGGCACCCCAACAGGACCAGCAAAGCGAGTGCGCCGTAATAGACTCGCTGTTTCATTCGAAGCCGCGCTTGCCAAGCAGACCCTGGGGGCGAACGATCAGGAACACGATGAGCCCGATCAGCGCGAG
>JAAOZY010000282.1 GCA_012274205.1 Betaproteobacteria bacterium | reverse complement strand
TGCTCGAAGCCAAGGGACTGAACAGCTACTACGAGGATTCCCACATCCTCTTCGATGTGTCGCTGCGCGTGGAGAAGAACGAGGTGGTGGCGCTGCTCGGCCGCAATGGCGCCGGCAAGAGCACGACTTTGAAGAGCCTGATGGGCGTGGTGACACCACGCACCGGGTCGGTGACGCTCGACGGGATCGAGATCGCCGGCAAGAAAAGTCACGCTATCGCGAGAGCCGGCATCCAGCTTGTACACGAAGACCGCCGCATCTTCGGCAGCCTCAGCGTCGAGGAAAACCTGGTTCTCGCCGCGCTGACGGCGCCGAAGAAGTGGCCGCTCGATCGCATCTACGAAATGTTCCCGCGGCTCCGGCAACGGCGCGGCAGCCGCGGTACCGACCTGTCGGGGGGCGAGCAGCAGATGCTGGCGATCGCCCGCGCGCTGATCCGCGATCCGAAGATTATCCTGCTCGACGAGCCGTTCGAGGGACTCGCGCCGGTGATCGTGCACCATCTCATGACGACCTGCCGCGAGCTCGCGGCAGCCGGGCAGACCATCGTGCTGGTTGAGCAGAATCTCGCGGCAACTCTGGCGCTGGCACATCGTGTCTACATCATCAACAACGGGCATATCGCGCACGAAGGCCCGGCACAGGAACTCAAAGCGCAACCGCAGCTGCTGCAGCGCTACCTCGGCGTGTAAGCGCCGCCGGCGCGCCGCGGATCTTCAGCCCAGCGTCGGCATGTTCAGGCCGGCCGCGGGCGTGTCCTCGTGCGGCCAGCGCGAGGTCACCACCTTGGTGCGGGTGTAGAACTTCACGCCTTCCATGCCGTGCACATGCAGGTCGCCGAACAGCGAGTTCTTCCAGCCGCCAAAGGAGTAGAACGCCATCGGCACCGGTATGGGCACGTTCACGCCCACCATGCCCACCTGGATTTCCTCCTCGAAGCGGCGCGCGGCGCCGCCGGAATTGGTGAAGATCGCAGTGCCGTTGCCGTAGGGATTGGCATTGACCAGCGCGATCGCCTGCTCCAGCGTGTCGGCGCGCAGCACCACCAGCACCGGGCCAAAGATCTCGTCCTTGTAGATCTTCATCTCCGGCCTTACCCGGTCGAACAGGGTGGTGCCAAGGAAAAAGCCGCCCTCGTGGCCGGGCACTTTCTTGTTGCGTCCGTCGGCCACCAGCTGCGCGCCTTCGGCCACGCCGGTGTCGATGTAGCCGGCGACCTTGTCGCGATGCGCCGATGTGACCAGCGGGCCCATTTCCACGCCCGCGGCATCGCCGGGCCCGACCTTGATTTTCGCTGCCTTGGCAGCGAGCATGTTCACCAGCGGATCGCCGATCGCGCCGACCGCGACCACCGCCGAGATCGCCATGCAGCGTTCGCCCGCGGAGCCGTAGGCGGCGCCGATCAGCGCGTCGGCGGTAAATTCCAGGTCCGCATCGGGCAGCACCACCGCATGGTTCTTGGCCCCGCCCAGCGCCTGCACCCGTTTGCCTTTGCGCGCGCAGGTCTCATAGATGTATTTCGCGATCGGCGTCGAGCCGACGAAGGATAGCGCATGAATGCCCGGATGGTTGAGGATGGCGTCGACCGCCTCCTTGTCGCCGTGCACCACGTTGAACACGCCGTCCGGAAGCCCGGCCTCGGTGAACAGCTCGGCCATTTTCATGCTCGCCGAGGGCACTTTTTCCGAAGGCTTGAGGATGAAGGCGTTGCCGCAGGCGATCGCCACCGGGAACATCCACAGCGGCACCATCACCGGAAAGTTGAACGGCGTGATGCCGGCGCACACGCCCACCGCCTGGCGCAGCGTGTGGCTGTCCACGCCGGTGCCGGCGTTCTCCGTGTACTCGCCCTTGAGCAGGTGCGGGATGCCGCAGGCGAACTCGATCACCTCGATGCCGCGCTGCACGCTGCCGAGCGCGTCGGGCAGGGTCTTGCCATGCTCTTCCGAAGCGAGACGCGCGAGCTCCTGCTGATTCGCCTGCATCAGCGCGAGGAACTTCTGCATTACGCGCGCACGGCGCAGCGGGGGCGCATTGCGCCACGCGGGCAGCGCCGCGCTCGCCGCCCTGACCGCATGGTCCACGTCCTGGGCATTCGCGAACGGCACGCGCCGGATCACATTGCCGGTCGCCGGATTGGTGACCGCGCCGCTGCGCGCGCTCGTGGACGCAAGCGCCTTGCCGTTCACCCACAGGCTGATGCCCGGCAGATTCAGTGATTTTTCGTTGGGGAGATTCATGCTCGATTCCTTCTCGAAAACCACGGCCGGGGCACGCCAGGCCGGTGCGAAATGCGGGCGCGGGACGCGGCGAAAATGACGTCGCCTCGATGCGCAAAATCATACCATGACGGCAGCGCCGCCGATTTTGCATTGTGGTATAAAATCCCGCGATTCGATAAATCCGGACTGCCCATGAGCGAAGCCGAATCCAAGAATTCGATCCAGGTCATCGAGCGCATGGCGCGCCTGCTCGACGCGCTCGCGCACTCGCCCGCACCGGCGAGCCTGAAACTGCTGGCGCAGTCGACCGCGCTGCATTCGTCCACCGCGCACCGCATCCTGTCGGCCATGGTCAACGTGCGCCTGGTCGAGCGCGCCGAGCAGGGGAACTACCGCCTCGGCATGCGCCTGATAGAGCTGGGCAACCTGGCCAAGTCGCGCGTGAGCGTGCGCGAGCTCGCGCTGCCGTACATGCGCGAACTGCACGCGGCCACCGGCGAAGCGGTCAACCTGTCGGTACGGCGCGAGGACGAGATCGTATATATCGAACGCAGCTCGAGCGGCCGCTCGATGATGCGCGTGGTCAACGTGATCGGCGGGCGCGCGCCGCTGCACATCACCGCGGTCGGCAAGCTGTTCCTGCTCGAAGACGGCGCCGCCGGCGTGCGCGCCTACGCCGAACGCACCGGGCTGCGCAGCCACACGCGCAACAGCCTGACCAGCCTCGCCGCGCTGGAAAAGGAGCTGGAAAAGGCGCGCCGCCAGGGCTACGCCGTTGATCACGAGGAAGCGGAGCTGGGCGTGCGCTGCATCGGCGCCGGCATCCGCGACGACGACGGCGTCCTGGTCGCCGGCCTGTCGGTGTCGGCGCCAGCCGAGCGCATGAAGCCCGGCTGGTCCGCGCTGGTGAAACAGACCGCCGCGGACATATCGCGCGGGCTGGGCCATCGCGGCTAGCCCGCGCGCTGCCGCGGCACCTTCCGATCCGGCATTGAGGGGATGCGCCCCTCATACCGCCGCCATCGGGCCGCCGCCAAATCCACGCTGCAGCGGTTTTTCTACTGGGGTTTGATGCCGGCAGCCTTGATCACGCGCGCGTAGTCCTCGAGCTCCTTGTGCATGAACTGCGTGAACTGCACCGGCGTCATCTCCATTGGATCGTTGCCGAGCTTCGCCAGCCGGTCGCGCACGCCGGGATCCTGCAGCGCGCGGTTCACGTCTTTCGAAATCTTGTCGACGATATTTGCAGGCACGCCGGCCGGGCCCCACACGCCGAACCAGAGCGTGAACTCGAAGCCGGGAACCCCCGACTCCGCTATGGTGGGTACACTGGGCAGTGAACTCGAGCGTTTGGCGCTGCTCACCGCGATCGCGCGCAGCTTGCCCTCGTTGATATTGGACAGCACCGCCGAGATCGGCCCGAAGTAATATTCAACGCGCCCGCCGAGCAGATCGGTCATCACTTCCTGCGTACCTTTGTAGGGTATGTGCGTGACGTCGACGCCAGTCGCCAGCTTGAACTTCTCCAGGTTGAGGTGGGTGCCGCTGCCCACGCCTGCGGAAGCGAAATTGATCTTGCCCGGATTGGCCTTGGCCTCGGCAATCAGGTCCGCCACCGACTTGATCGCCGACCCCGGCAGCGTCACCAGCACGTTGGGCTGTCCCGCGATGGGCGCGATATCGACGAAGTCCTTGAGCGTGTCGTAGGAAAGCTTTGCGTACATCGACGGCGAAGCGGCGTGCCCGGAAGAATCGATCAGCAGGGTATAGCCGTCGGGTGGCGGCCAGGGCTTCACGCAGGCGCAGCCGCGCCCGCGACAGGCGCGACATCACGGTGCCTATGGG
>JAAOZY010000281.1 GCA_012274205.1 Betaproteobacteria bacterium | reverse complement strand
GTGCCGATCGTCGAGCACGCCGACGTGCGGCGCATGCTGCTCGCGCAAAAATCCTATGTCGAGGGCGGCCTCGCGCTGTGCCTGTACTGCGCGCGCCTGGTGGACGAACAGAAGACCGGCGAGGACCCGGCCGCGCGCGAGCAGGCGGGCCTGCTGCTGGACATTCTCACGCCGATCGCCAAGAGCTGGCCCTCGCAATGGTGCCTGGAGGCCAACAGTCTCGCGATCCAGGTGCACGGCGGCTACGGCTACACGCGCGACTACAAGGTCGAGCAGCTCTACCGCGACAACCGCCTCAACCCGATACACGAGGGCACGCACGGCATCCAGGGCCTGGACCTGCTCGGCCGCAAGGTGACCATGCACGGCGGCGCCGCGTTCCAGGCGCTCGCCGATGCGATCGGGAAGACCGTGCAGCTTGGCCTGCAGCACGCAGATGCGCAGACGCGTCGCTTCGCCGCGGACCTCGCCGGCATGAGCAAGCGCATCGCCGACACCACGCGCAGGCTGTACGCGCCGAATGACATGGACAAGACGCTGGCGAACTCCTCGGTGTACCTCGAAGCCTTCGGCCACATGGTGGTGGCCTGGATCTGGCTCGAGCAATCGCTCGCCGCCTCGCGCAACTACAAAGAGGCGGACAGCGATTTTTACCACGGCAAATGGCAGGCGTGCCGCTACTTCTTCGTGTGGGAGCTGCCGAAGGTCGGGCCGATGCTCGATCTGCTGGAGAGCATCGACACCACGACGCTGGACATGCGCGACGCCTGGTTCTAGCCGGAACGCGCAAGCACATGAGGCGACGTTTCACCCCGGTTTGAAATGAGTTTTTAGGAGACTGCGGCAATGAGCGTGAAGAAACTATTGGACATGACCGGCAAGGTTGTCCTCGTCACCGGCGGCTCGCGCGGCCTGGGACTGCAGATCGCCGAAGCGCTCGGAGAAATGGGCGCCAGGCTCGCGCTGACGGCGCGCAAGCCCGAGGAACTGGCGCAGGCGAAGGAACATCTGGAGCGCATGCACTTCGACGTGTATACCCAGCCCTGCGACCACAGCCAGGCATCCAGCATCCAGCCCGTCGTGGAGAGCATCATGAGCCACTACGGCCAGGTCGACGTCCTGATCAACAACGCCGGCACCACCTGGGGCGCACCGGCCGAGGAGCATCCGCTGGACGCGTGGGAAAAGGTCATGAACCTCAATGTCACCGGATTGTTCCTGACCACGCAGCTGGTGGGCAGACTGTCGATGATTCCGCGGCGCTATGGCCGCATCGTCAACGTCGCCTCCATCGCCGGCCTGCTCGGCAACGACCCGCGCATGCAGCGCTCGCTCGCCTACAACACCAGCAAGGGCGCCGTGGTGAACCTGACGCGCGCGCTTGCCGCCGAGTGGGGACAGCACAACATCACCGTGAACGCGATCGCGCCGGGCTTTTTCCCCTCGAAAATGACCAAATGGATCCTCGGGCAGATCGGCGATGCGACCATCGCGCAGACTCCGCTCGCGCGCCTCGGCGGCGAGGAAGACCTGAAGGGCCTGGCGCTGCTGTTCGCCTCTGACGCCTGTGCCCACATTACCGGCCAGATCGTCGCCGTGGACGGCGGCGCTTCCATCATCTAGCGCCGTCTGCTGCCGGATGGGCGTCTGGCGCATCCGGGGGGCCCGGGCGGCGCTGGGACGGCCGCCATTTTTTGCCTGGCCCAGGAAATAATTCACAGCACGAATTGCCAAGCCCGGCGCATCATTTGCTCGGCGTCCGGGTATCTCCTCCTCCCTCCCTCCCGGCGCAACAGGCCCGGAACGCTTATCCGTTCCGGGCCTTTTTTCGTTCCGCCGCTGCTTCCGGTGTGATGCGCGTTTGACCTAGGTCAATTGCGCCCACCTCGATCTCGGTAGCATCGACGCTGGAGGAGTGCCAACAATCACACGCAGCCCAAAGGGCTCAGTCCGGTTGCTTGCCGCGAGGCGGCTCCCGGTGCTACGCGTTTATTCGATCTTATCCGGGGGAGTCGGTCATGTTCAGTCAACGTATCCGCAGCGTGATGGAGAAGAAAAAACTTCTCACCGCCGCGCCGGATACCACGGTCAGCCAGGCCGCCAAACTGATGGCGAAGAAGAACGTCGGGGCCATCATGGTGGTGGAAAGCGAGCGCCTGATCGGAATCTTTACCGAGCGCGACGTGCTGGTGCGCGTCATCGCGCAGGGGCGCGACGCGGAAGCCACCAGGCTGGCCGAAGTAATGACGAAGCAGCCCCAGACGGTCGAACCGGACAAGTCTTACGGCTCCGCGCTGCTGATGATGTTCGAAAACGGCTATCGCCACGTGCCTGTGGTCGAGGGGGGCAAAGTGATCGGCATCGTCTCATCGCGCAATGCGCTCGACCCCGACCTGGAAGAATTCGTCGCCGAAGCGCAGCGGCGCAAGCACATGCGCTAGCGCGCATCCGGACGGCGCGGGCAGCGACCGCGACCAAAACGGCGCGCAGCCGGACTGGCGCCCGCGGGGAATAAATAGACGACTTCTGCTGTTCGCTCCGCATGCAGGGCGCTGCGCTTGCGCTTGATCTGCATCGAAGCGGTACTTCCTCTACACAGGAGATCGTCCATGAACGCGTTGAAATCCAACGGTCGCCCGGGATTTCCGGGCATCATCGCCGCAGCCGTCGTTGCGCTCGCGGCGTATTCCGGCCTGGCTCTGGCGGACCAAATCAGGGTCACCTTGAGCGGTGAACAGGAGGTTCCCGCGGTAACGACTTCAGCGTCGGGCGGCGGCACCATTACCATCAACCCCGACATGAGCGTCAGCGGCAGCGTCACCACCAAGGGCGTGGCCGGGACGATGGCCCATATCCATAATGGCGCCGCGGGAAAGAACGGCCCGGTAATCATCCCCTTGACCAAGAGCGGGGCTGACACCTGGTCGGTGCCGGCCGGGGCGAAACTCACGGATGCACAAAACGCCGCGTTCAAAGCCGGCGACCTTTACGTCAACGTGCACAGCGCCGAACACAAGGGCGGAGAAATCCGCGGGCAACTGAAGCCCTAGAAGCCCCAGGGCAATCGCCGCAGCGCTCAGGCGATGCCCTCGGACTCGATGATGCGCACGCCTGGCGCGCGCGCAAGCGCCGCCGCCAGCAGCGTCCGCGCGACCGCCTCCGTGGCAACGGCGCGATAGCGCGCCGGTATCAAGGGGCGCAGGCCGCGCGCGAAAACCAGGGCGATGCGCTCGCCCGGGCGGCTGTCCGGGCGCGGCCCGCCGTCGAGCAGCGAGGGGCGCACCAGGGTCAGGGAGCGATAGCCGAGCGCGACTATCGCGTCCTCCGCTTCGCCCTTGACCCGGTTGTAGAACACGCGCGAATCGGCGGCGGCGCCCAGCGCCGAATTGAGCACGAAAGCGCCCGCTCCCGCGGCCAGCGCCAGCCGCGCGACGGCGAGCGGATAGTCGTGATCGACGCGGCGGAAGGCGGCTTCGGAGCCGGCCTGCGCCATGGTCGTTCCGAGGGTGCAGATCACTGCGTCCACCTTCCACCAGGGCGCATCCGCCGGCAGCCGTTCGAAGTCGACGACCGGATTTTCAAGCCGGGCGGCGGGTGCCAGCGGCTTGCGCGTCGGCGCAATCAAATGGCCGGCGCCCGCATCGGCCAAAGCCAGGCGCAGCACCTGCTGCCCCACCAGGCCGCTGGCACCGACCAGCATCAGCTTCATCGTCCGCGCCCCGCCGATTCGGTTCGCCGCAGAATCAGCGGTGAATATAGTGTTCGAGCTGCTCAATGATGAATTTCTGCTCCGAGATGGCGTCTTTGACCAAGTCGCCGATGGACAGCACGCCGATTACGCGCCCGTCCTCGATCACCGGAAGATGCCGCAGGCGCTTACCTGTCATCAGCGCCATGCAATCCTCGTTGGTCTGGCCGGGCGTGACGCAAACAACTTCCCTGGTCATGATTTCGCTTGCCAGCGTCGCGCTCGAAGACTTGCCTTTCAACTCGACCTTTCTGGTGTAGTCGCGCTCCGAAACAATGCCCAGCAGGCGCACACCGTCCATGACGAGCACGGCGCCCATATCCTTGTCTGCAAGGAGACTGAGAACGTCGAGCACCGGGGCGTCCGGCCGGATCGAGATCACCCCTTCGGGCTTCAGCTTCAATAACTGCGCCACTGTTTTCATCGACCTACTCCCCATGGAATCGTGAAGCTCAATTGCGTGGCCGCCGGAGGGCGGTCGGGATACGGGCGCCCGATCTTTGCCGGGGCATCCGCTCCGGCAATACTACGCCCATAGCCGCCGCGACCGCCAGCGCTGCGCGCCGGAGCTTCGTCGCTGCGGCCGCACCAGGCAACTAACTAATTGGCCAGTCGTTTGACAGGGTAGTTCAAAGCCGCTATCCTGCAGCCTCGGCTGTGCGCGTCAGCGCAGCGTGCCGCGGTGGCCCGGGGCGGTGCGATTCCCCCGACAAACATTGAATCCATCTTGGATGCAGGAGCCGAACACATGACCGACGTCGTAAGCGTTTCGATGACCGATAGCGTCGCCGTAGTCACCATAGACAGTCCCCCGGTCAATGCCATGGCGCAGAACGTGCGCGCTGGATTGAAGCGGGCTTTTGACGAATTGCGCGGCCGCAAGGATGTCAAGGCTGTGGTCATCGGCTGCAAAGGCCGCACCTTTGTCGCCGGCGCCGACATCGGCGAGTTCGACAGCGGCATCGCGCCGCCCGGATACCACGAGGTACTGCAGGCGATCGAGGACTGCGCCTTCCCCGTGGTCGCGGCGGTGCATGGCACCGCGCTCGGCGGCGGCATGGAGATCGCGCTCGCCAGCCACTACCGTGTCGCGCACGATGCAGCGCGCTTCGGCCTGCCCGAGCTGACCCTGGGCATCATTCCCGGCGCCGGCGGCACCCAGCGGCTGCCGCGCCTGATTCCGCTGGAAGCGGCCGCCGACCTGATGCTTTCCTCCAAGCCCATGCCGGCGCAGAAAGCGCGCGAATTGGGCCTGGTGGACGCGATCGTCAATGGCGACATCATCGAAGGCGGCATCGCATTTGCGCGCGAACTCGTCGCACGTGGCGCGGGACCGCGGCGCACCCGCGACCAGGCGGTGCGCGGCGCCGAGAACGCCGCCGAGCTCCTTGCCGCGAAGCGCGCGCAGGTGGCCAAGACCATGCGCAACCGCCAGTCGCCGCTGGCACTGCTCGATGCGATCGAAGCAGCGGTCAAGCTGCCCTTCGATGAAGGTTTGAAGGCGGAGTCGGCAATATCGGACAAACTGGTCCCGGCAACCGAAGCGCGCGCGCTGCGGCATTTGTTTTTCGCGGAGCGCGAAGTGCGCAGGATCCCCGGACTCGCCGCGACGGTCAAACCGCGGCCCGTGACCCGCGTCGGCATCGTCGGCGCCGGCACCATGGGCGGCGGCATCTCCATGTGTTTCGCCAATGCCGGCGTGCCGGTGATCCTGCTCGACGCCAAACAGGAGGCGCTGGACCGGGGCATGGCCACGATACGCAAAAATTACGAACGCTCGGTCGCGCGCGGCAGCCTGAAACAGGAACAGCTGGAACAGCGCATGGGACTGATCACGCCCGCTCTGGACTATGCCGCACTGGGCACGGCAGACCTGGTGATAGAAGCCGTGTTCGAGAACATGGCCCTGAAAAAGGAAATATTCGCCGAACTCGACAAAGTCGCGCGCCCAGGCGCCGTGATCGGCACCAATACCTCAACGCTGGACATTGACGAAATCGCCGCGGTCACCAAGCGCCCCGAAGACGTGGTCGGGCTGCACTTCTTCAGCCCGGCCAATGTGATGCAGCTGCTCGAAATCGTCCACGCCAAGCGCACCTCCGCCGAGGTATTGGTCACCGCCCTCGAAACCGCGAAACAGATCAAGAAGACCGGCGTGGTGGCGAAGGTCTGCTACGGCTTCATCGGCAACCGCATGATGGACCCGTACGCGCGCGAAGCCGAGCATTGCCTGCTCGAGGGCGCCACGCCGGAGCAGGTCGACGCCGCGCTGGAAAAATTCGGCATGGCCATGGGCATACTTGCGGTGTTCGACATGGCGGGCGTGGACATCGGCTATCTCACGCGCCTGGAGCGCAAGCATCTTCTGCCCGATGATCCGTCTTTCTACCGTCCCGACACCCTGTTGAACCAGCGCGGCTGGCTCGGCCAGAAAGCCGGACGCGGCTATTACCGCTACGACAGCGCGCGCAAGCGCACGCCCGACCCCGAGGTCATCGCGCTGCTGTGGGAGGAAGGCAAGCGGCTCGGAATCGAGCGCCGCCAGCCCGGCGAACAGGAAATCGTGGAGCGCTGCCTCTACGCCATGATCAACGAAGGGGCGCGCCTGCTCGAACAAGGCATCGCGCTGCGCGCGAGCGACATCGACGTGGTCTACACCTCCGGCTACGGCTTTCCGCGCTACCGCGGCGGGCCGATGTTCTACGCCGATACCGTGGGCCTGAAAAAAATCTACGAGCGCATCCTGGAATTCGGGCGCACGCTGGATGCGCAATACTGGAAGCCCGCGCCGCTGCTGGAACAGCTGGCGCTCGCAGGCTCGAGCTTCGGCGCATGGCAAGCCGGGCGCAAGAGTTGAATCAATCCCTATAGAACCTGAGGACGCATCATGGCCAACGCATTCATTCCCTACGGCATCTACTGGTCCACCCCGTTCGCAAGATGGCAGGGCGCGCTGGCGCATCTGCACAGCCTGAAGCTGGCGGCCAACGTGGGCAGAACCTTCCTGCAGTCGAAGAAATTTCCGATGGAGAGCATCGATCTGGGCGTGCTCGGTCTCACCAATCCGCAGCCGAGCAGCTTCTACGGTCTGCCCTGGGTAACCGGCATGATGGGCCTGGAAGGGGTCACCG